>NZ_JBCODG010000085.1:0-7897 GCF_040928965.1 Bacteroides sp. 2201st1_D9_2201SCRN_220225
TAGTGTTTCCGAACCAGCTTTTGCCGGTTCTATTGTTTAACTTTTAATCTTTCGGTAAAAATTTACCGAAGTATTGTCAAAAATATCTTTCGCCAAATTCTGATTAAGAAAAGCTGTCTGCAATCGACTTTGCCGAAAGCTATGATTGAGCGTTTTAAGGGATGCGTTATAACCTATGCAGAAAGTAAGGTTAAAAGCAAGGACTACTACTTTGTTCAAATGACTATTGATAATGATGGTCAGCTTTCTTATAGAGATATTGAGAAAAAAATACCACAGGATGGTGTTATCTCTGTACTGGACGCAAATTTCGAGATGCGCGAATATCAAATACCTGACTTTAAAAAGGGATATAACAAGGATATTATCTATTGTATCGAGAAGGATGGGGTCAAGTATAATATTTATGATACCGAAGAGTATATCTTCCCGGAATTAGATGAGATGACTCGTGCCTTGACAGTATTAAAGGACACTATTGTGCCAGCCGAAGCATACCAACTGTTGATGGACAATGTGCAGTCAGTAGATGCAAAGACATTTTGCCAGCAACGTATGCGTGAAAACAAGGATGGTGTTCTACACAATCAGTTCTATAAGGATATTAAGATTATTGGTAAAGAAGACGGAGTTACAAGGGATCTCATGCGCTTGATAACTAAAGAGTACCACATCAAGCAAGGTCAGGACTTCCGAACAGCTTCTCGCCGAGAGAAAACTCTGGGTGCTTGTGTCAATGTTCATTATTGGAAGTATTCACCCAATACATGGATGTATTGTGCAGGTCCAAATCCAAGTGGCAATTTTAGCTCTATTGACAATAAGGTTCATGTTCGAGAATTGGTTTGCGATAAGACTCCTGATGAAGCATTTGTTAATGAGTTGATTTGTTCATTGGGCGATGGTTGGAATAAGATAAATGAGTTCTCTGTTCACCCTTCAATTTTCAAGTTCCTGAAGGAAAGGTTGGAAATGTATAAGGTGAAGGAACAACTCGATGAAATATCCTCAAAGGATTAAGGTAATGAATACATATTTGGTAGAACTGATAAGTGACCTGGATGAACAAGTCTCAATATATGTAGATGCTTATGATGAATCCGAGGCTGAAGCTATAGGTGTCACCATGCTTGAAAATGGTGAGCTCGACTGTGTTGTTCAGCTTATCTTCTGTGTAGAGCTCCTTGTCTGTACCGCTAACAGCTTCGGTCAGTCGGCTCAGGATTGATTGGATTGTTGTCATGTGCTTTGTTTTTTTATTTCCCAACGGTGTGGAGATTTCTTCATGAACCGTAGGTATGTCCTTGCATTGTCGCAAGAAGAATCATGTACCTTTGCAACATAATTTTATCAAGATCAAGAAGTAGATTTTGCTTCCAAAACTTTCCTATCAGTCAAAAGAAAGCTTAAATCGTCGCAAAAATTGCGTTATTTTATCTCTTCTTTAGTTATTCGACAAAAAATTCTTAATTTTGTCGCAGAATTTGCGACGTTAATCGCAGAATAATGTAGCATTAAAAGTTTTCATTATGTATATACACGAAAGAGATAATTGGACAGACTTCCGTTGGGACGCTTCGCAGGTGTTGCTCCTTCAGGAGTTGGTTTGCCGCAAGCAAGGGTTACTCTTTGGAAGGTTAAGTTCGTTGGGGCTTGATAGCAAGCTAAGAGCTATGGCAGAGAACTTGACCTATGACGTAGTTTATTCGTCAGAAATTGAGGGCATTCGCTTGAATGTAGATGATGTACGTTCTTCAATCGCCAGACGACTGGGGATAGAGAACGTAAAGTATACAGCTCCTTCGCATTATATAGATTCGGTTGTAAACGTAATGCTCGAAGCGGTTCAGAACTACGACCAGCCTTTGAGCAAGGAAAAACTATGTGCTTGGCAAGCAGCGTTCTTTCCGTCTGGTTTCAGCGAAGGCAGTCAGATTGAGGTCGGCAAGTACCGCAGCAACGAGGAGCATATCATCAGTGGTATGTTTGGACGTGAGAAGATTCACTACATCGCCCCTTCACCAGACCGAGTAGAAGGCGAGATGGAACGTTTCCTTGCATGGTTTGACAGTGAAGAGCCGGTCAGCAGCGTCATTCGCTCTGCCGTAGCCCACTTTTGGTTTGTCAGCATCCACCCATTTGAAGATGGCAACGGAAGATTGGCTCGCATACTTTCTGATATGCAGCTGGCTCGTGGAGAGAAGAGCGACTATCGTTTCTATAATATCTCATCACAGATCAATAAAGACAAGAATCACTATTACGACATTCTGGAAAAAATGCAGCATGGTGATGGTGATCTAACAGAATGGTTGGTATGGTATCTTCAAAAGCTCATCGATGCACTTGATGAAGCTGAAGCTATTGTAACTTCTATACTGAACAAGAGTTTCTTCTGGCAGAAGGCTTCGTCAATTCCTATGACAGAGCGTCAAACAGAGATGCTGAATCTATTCCTCGATGGCTATGAGTCGAAGATAACTTCAAAGACATGGGCATCGTTGGCAAAATGCTCGAAGGACACAGCCATTCGTGATATTCAAGACTTGGTCGAAAAGAATATTCTGGTTATAGACATACCTGGAGCAAAGCGTCCAAGCTATTCCATCGTCTATGATGCCGAAGATCTGACTCAGTTCTTTGCCGATGTGACCATTACGGAAGAAAAAGGCATTCCATACCTTTGTGCTTTGTTCAAAGGAAAGAAGCAGGTTCGTGAAAGACTGCTCAAACTTGATGCAGAACGTTACCTGAAGGATGATCTGCCACTATCAAACCTGCTTGGCAAGTATTGTTCGTATCTAATGGCAGGAAAATAACGTTTCGAGAAAAGATATTGAACTCACACATAAAGAAGGGGAGGAGCAAGATAAACTTGCTTCTTCTTTTTTTCGGTTAAAAGAGAAAGTTGGGTAGAAAGTCCTGTGTAAACTTGTATGGCAAGATCGGTTTAAGGTTTACGTTAGCTTGATACCCCAAAAAAGGTTAGTATCTTAGTTAAACTTTGCATTCACCGCGGCGCAGGCTGCAATCGAGGAATAGCGCGATATAGCTGGTGCTCAATAAAATAGGCGGTATGCTTTTCATTTACAAAGGCTTACTGCCTATTGTATTTTTAAAAGGTACGTTCATTCCGCACGGAAAATGAGCGTAATAAACGCAAATGTTTAGAGAATGTTGCTGTGTTTTTCGTTGGGTGTTTAGAGCGTGTTTAGAGCCGTAATTGATGATATGACAGAAAGTTAAGACTTTGGAAAAAGAAAACGCATCTGCCGCTTTTTACAGCTTGCAGATGCGTTTCAACAGGGGTTTATGAGGGGTTGCTTATTTCATCCGTTTACCCACCGCTTCCCAGTCTACTATGCTCCAGAGGGCATTGACGTGGTCGGCGCGTTTGTTCTGATAATCCAGGTAGTAGGCATGTTCCCAAACATCGAAGCCCAGCAGCGGGGTCAGTCCTGCGCGTACGGGATTGCTTCCGTTCGCTTCTTTGGTGATGTGCAGCTTGCCGTTCTTATCAACAGACAGCCATGCCCAGCCCGAACCGAACAGTCCGACTGCTGCCGCGTTGAATTCCTTCTTGAAATTCTCGAAACTGCCGAAGTCGCGTTTGATGGCTTCCGCCAGTTTCCCGGTAGGTTCGCTTTGCGACGGTTTCGGTGCGAATTGCAGGAAGTACAATGTATGGTTCAGTACCTGTCCGGCATTGTTGAATACGGCGCCGTCGGGTGCGGTGGCTACGATAGTAACCAGGTCTTTGTTTTCGTACTCCGTGCCCGGAACAAGGTTGTTCAGGTTGTTTACGTACGTTTGCAGGTGCTTACCGTAATGGTAATCTATTGTTTGCTGACTGATTACAGGTTCCAGCGCGTTGTGTGCGTAAGGAAGTTTAGGCATTTCATGTGTCATAATCATTATTGTTAAAGACATTAATAACGTATTCATAAGTTCAATTTATTTAGTTTTGAAACTTTACTATACTAACGCGATAACCTGTGGAATTGTTCGCAGGTGTCCGAACCTTTCACTATCTTTGTGCCCGAACTTTACCCGTTAGATTATTAGGAATATGTCCGATTACATACAAGAACTGAATGAGGGACAGCGTGCTGCGGTGCTCTACAACGACGGCCCGTCACTGGTGATAGCCGGCGCCGGTTCGGGAAAAACCCGTGTGCTGACCTACAAAATAGCTTATCTGCTGGAGAACGGTTACCGCCCCTGGGATATTCTTGCGCTTACCTTTACCAATAAGGCGGCCCGTGAAATGAAAGAACGTATCGCCCGGCAGGTAGGTGCGGAACGTGCCCGTCACCTTTGGATGGGGACATTCCACTCCATATTCCTGCGCATCCTGCATGCGGAAGCCGCGCAGATCGGATTTACCCCGAAATTCACCGTCTATGATACGGCAGACAGCAAAAGCCTGTTGCGCTCAATCATCAAGGAGATGGGATTGGACGAGAAAGTGTATAAACCGGGTACGGTGCAGGCACGTATCTCCAATGCCAAGAACCACCTCGTGTCTCCTGCGGGTTATGCCAACAACAAAGAAGCCTACGAAAGCGATAGTGCGGCCAAGATGCCTGCCATACGCGATATTTACCGCCGCTACTGGGAGCGTTGCCGGCAGGCGGATGCCATGGATTTCGACGATTTGCTGTTCTATACCTTCCTGCTTTTCCGCGACCGTCCGGAGGTGCTTGCACGCTATCGGTCGCAGTTCCGCTATATTCTGGTGGACGAGTACCAGGACACCAACTTTGCCCAGCACAGCATTGTGCTTCAGTTGGCAAAAGAGCATCAGCACGTCTGTGTGGTGGGCGATGACGCGCAAAGCATCTACTCCTTCCGGGGAGCCGACATCGACAATATCCTGTATTTCACAAAGGTATATCCGGGTACGAAGGTCTTTAAGCTGGAACAGAACTACCGCTCCACCCAAACCATCGTTTCTGCCGCCAACAGCCTGATAGAGAAGAACCAGCGGCAAATTCGCAAGGAAGTCTTTTCGGAGAAAGATAAGGGAGAACCCATCGGAGTGTATCAGGCATACAGCGATGTGGAGGAGGGCGATATTGTAATCAACAAGATAGCCGAACTGCGCCGGCAGGAGAATTACGTCTATTCCGATTTTGCCATACTCTATCGCACCAACGCGCAGAGCCGTGTCTTTGAGGAAGCCATGCGCAAGCGCAGCATGCCGTATCGCATTTACGGCGGACTGTCTTTCTATCAGCGCAAGGAAATAAAAGATGTAATTGCCTACTTCCGTCTCACGGTCAATCCGAATGATGAAGAAGCCTTCAAGCGTATCATCAACTACCCGGCACGCGGGATAGGCGACACTACCGTAAATAAAATCACGGCTGCCGCCACCAGCCACAATGTAAGCCTGTGGACCGTGCTCTGCGAACCGCTGACCTACGGGGTGAACATCAATAAAGGAACGGCGGGCAAGTTGCAGGATTTTCGCTGTTTGATAGCCGGATTTATCGAGAGCGTTGCCGAAAAGAACGCCTACGAGCTTGGTACGGAGATAATCCGGCAGTCGGGCATTATTGCTGATGTCTGCCAGGACAACTCGCCCGAGAACCTCAGCCGCAAGGAGAATATCGAAGAGCTTGCAAACGGTATGAGCGACTTCTGTGCACAACGGCTGGAAGAGGGGAATGCCAATACCACGCTGAGTGATTTCCTTTCGGAAGTGTCCCTGCTTACCGACCAGGATTCGGACAAGGACGGAGACGATGAAAAGATAACGTTGATGACCGTGCACTCCGCCAAGGGGCTGGAGTTTAAAAATGTCTTTGTGGTGGGCATGGAAGAAAACCTGTTTCCGAGCGGTATGGCGGGCGACTCTCCCAGGGCGTTGGAAGAGGAGCGCCGTTTGTTCTACGTAGCCATCACCCGTGCGGAAGACCATTGTTTCCTTACTTATGCCAAAAGCCGTTACCGTTATGGGAAGATGGAGTTTGGAAATCCCAGCCGCTTTTTGAAAGATATAGATGTGCGCTTCCTTAAGCTGCCGCAAGATGCCGGATTGGTGCGCAAGGTAGATGAGCATGCCGCATCTTTCCGCAGGGAGAACAGAGAGAATTTCGTTTCCGCCATGTATGGAAAACGTGATGGAGGAGCTCGTCCCCGGCAGGAAATCATTGCCCCGACCGTTCCCCGCAACTTAAAGCGGGTGACGCCTTCCATGGGAACAGCTTCTGCCGCTTCCCATTCGTCGGCAGCCGCAGGCGGGAACGCTGTGCTGCCGGGGCAGTTTATCGAACACGAACGTTTCGGCCTGGGCGAAGTGCTGAAAGTGGAAGGTGAGGGCGACAACGCAAAAGCCACCATCCGTTTTAAGAATGCGGGCGACAAGCAACTTCTTCTGCGTTTTGCGCGTTTCAAAGTGATAGGATAGATCCGGTTTTTACTATAAAAGTTTATATAACAAGAAAAATGACAGATAAAGATTTCGACCTTTTCCCTTCTCCCTGTTATATCATGGAGGAAGAACTGTTGAGGAAGAACCTCACATTGATAAAGAGCGTTGCCGACCGGGCAGGCGTAGAGATTATCCTTGCTTTCAAGTCTTTTGCCATGTGGCGCTCGTTTCCCATATTCCGTGAGTATGTGGAGCATTCTACGGCAAGCTCCGTATACGAGGCACGCCTGGCGTTGGAGGAATTCGGTAGCAGGGCGCATACATACTCTCCGGCATATACGGAAGCCGACTTTCCGGAAATCATGCGATGCAGCAGTCACATCACATTCAATTCGCTGGCTCAGTTCCGGCGTTTTTATCCCATGATTCAGGCGGCCGGGCAGGATATATCCTGCGGCATACGCGTCAATCCGGAGTATTCGGAAGTGGAAACGGAACTGTATAACCCTTGTGCTCCCGGCACCCGTTTCGGTGTAATGGCCGAACAGCTTCCCGATGTGCTGCCGCAAGGCATCGACGGGTTTCACTGCCACTGCCATTGCGAGTCGTCCTCGTACGAGCTGGAACGTACGCTGGAGCATCTGGAGGCGAAGTTCTCCCGCTGGTTTCCGCAAATAAAGTGGCTGAATCTGGGTGGCGGGCATTTGATGACCCGTAAGGACTACGATGTGGAGCATCTGATTCGCCTGCTCCGCGGATTGAAAGAGCGTTATCCCCATTTGCGCATTATCCTGGAACCCGGTTCGGCATTTACCTGGCAGACGGGAGTGTTGGCTTCCGAAGTTGTGGACATTGTGGAAAACCGCGGCATCCGTACCGCAATCCTGAATGTCAGCTTCACCTGCCACATGCCCGATTGCCTGGAAATGCCCTACCAGCCTGCCGTCCGGGGTGCCGAAATGGGTGACGGCGGTGCGTACATCTACCGGTTGGGCGGCAACTCCTGCCTGAGCGGCGATTATATGGGGTTGTGGAGCTTTGACCACGAACTGCAAATCGGTGAGAGAATCATCTTTGAAGACATGATACATTACACCATGGTGAAGACGAATATGTTCAACGGAATCCATCATCCTGCCATTGCCATGTGGACAAAAGAGGGAAAAGCTGAGATATTCAGAAAATTTTCTTACGAAGATTATCGCAACCGAATGAGTTGATAATCAAAACTATGCTTTCACTTCAGGCAGAATGTTTAATTTTATGTGTGAAAAAAATGCGTAGAATGTTTGCAGGTTAAAGGAAAATATCTACCTTTGCAACCGCAAACGCGGAAATAGCTCAGTTGGTAGAGCATAACCTTGCCAAGGTTAGGGTCGCGAGTTCGAGTCTCGTTTTCCGCTCATTTCTATGAAATGATTGCAATTACCTATGCCCAGGTGGCGGAATTGGTAGACGCGCACGTTTCAGGTGCGTGTGTCGAGAGGCATGCAGGTTCGAGTCCTGTTCTGGGCACAA
>NZ_JBCODG010000085.1:7995-17844 GCF_040928965.1 Bacteroides sp. 2201st1_D9_2201SCRN_220225
TTGCGGAAATAGCTCAGTTGGTAGAGCATAACCTTGCCAAGGTTAGGGTCGCGAGTTCGAGTCTCGTTTTCCGCTCTTTTTTATGTTTTGTTAAAGAGACGGAAATCCCCGCAAGTTTTATGCTTGCGGGGATTTTTTATTTCCGCATTTATTCCTTTTTCAAGGTAAATCCCAGCATCATACCATCGTAGCTGTTTGCCAGCGATCCGATTGTTTTAAGGGTGCTATTGTTGCTCTTGCTGGAAATCAGGGTAATCAGCTTTAAGAGTTTGTCCGAATTGAACAGCAGGTCCATATTGGCGGATGTACAGTTTATTTTGGCGTTAAGCGGGATCAGCTTCATGAATTTCAGACTTGCATTCTGTGTGGAAGCATCGTAGGAGTAAGTTCCTTTTATGCTTTTTGCGCCAACTTTGGCTGTGAAGGTGCTGTCTGCATTGAAAGTGAAAGACATTTGTCCTTCCTTGATGCCTACCCTGGCCAATTGTTCGTTCAGCTTGTTTTCGGCAGCATTGGCGGCTACCGCACCGCCGGCCTTTTGCAGCAGGTTGTCCGATTCGAATTCGATGGCAGAGCCGGCATACGTCCATGTCCCTTCCATGCTGGCGGTGCTTTTACCGGTTATGGCATTGACTGCCTTCTCGATGTTTTCTTTGTTCAATAAGTCTTTCAGAGATTGTGCCTGGCTGTCGGGAGCCATCAGCAATGCGGCAATGAGTATTTGCCAAAAAACAAATCTTTTCATTTTGGTTATGATAGTTATGATTTGGAATTAATTTCTTTATTGATTTGTTCGATATAACCCAGGAGTTCGTCACGCCCCATACGGTTCTCGGAAGATGTGATGAAGTGGGGCGGAAGTTCCTCCCATTGTTCACGCAGCTTCTCCAGGTAGTGGCGGATGTTGCTGTTTATCCTGCCGCCTTTCAGCTTGTCGGCTTTGGTGAAAACGATGGCAAAAGGCACTCCGTTCTCGCCCAGCCATTCTATGAAAGCGAGGTCTATGGCTTGCGGCTCGTGGCGGCTGTCGACGAGGACAAAGAGGCAGGTCATCTGCTCGCGTTGCAGAATGTAGGTCTCTATGATGCGCTGAATCTGTTCCTGGCCTTTCTGTCCGCGCTTGGCATAGCCGTAGCCCGGAAGGTCGACGATGTACCAGTTCTTATTAATCAGGAAGTGATTGATGAGCATGGTCTTTCCCGGAGTTGCGGACGTCATGGCGAGTCCTTTACGCCCCGTCAGCATGTTGATGAGGCTGGATTTTCCAACGTTGGAACGTCCGATGAAGGCGTATTCGGGGAATGTTCCGCCGGGGCATTTTTTAACGTCTGTATTGCTGATGACGAATTCGGCGCTTGTTATCTCCATTTTATTACTTGTTTTTTGGTTGTTTCTTCATGCAAAGGTAGCACTTATTTCAAAAATCTCCGTCCGTAATGCGGAATTCTCTCTGTTTTTGGAGAGGACAGGCTGCATTCCGGTCATATAATTTCAAGCGAACTTAATTGCATTGCATTCAATTTGCACTATCTTTGCCCACCGATAGAAGAATTTAAGGTATGAATGGACAATATCCCTCGACATTACTGGAAAAAGCGGTGAATGAGTTTGCCAAACTGCCGGGTATAGGCAGGAAAACGGCCATGAGACTGGTGCTTCATCTGCTGCGTCAGGATACGGCGGCGGTGGAGGCTTTCGGCAATGCCATCGTTACGTTGAAGCATGAAGTGAAATACTGCAAGGTGTGTCATAATATTTCTGATACGGAGACTTGCCGCATCTGTTCCAACCCTCAGCGCGACTCTTCCGTTATTTGTGTAGTGGAGAATATACGCGACGTGATGGCGGTGGAAGCGACGCAGCAATTCCGCGGGCTTTACCATGTGCTGGGCGGGGTGATTTCACCGATGGACGGAATAGGCCCCGGCGACCTGGAGATAGAGAGTCTGGTGCAGAGGGTGGCTGTAGGTGGTGTTAAGGAAGTTGTGTTTGCCCTCAGTACCACCATGGAAGGTGATACGACCAACTTTTATATTTACCGCAAACTGGAGAAGCTGGGAGTGAAGCTGTCCGTAATAGCGCGCGGCATCTCTGTGGGAGATGAACTGGAATATGCGGACGAGGTGACGCTTGGACGCAGCATTGTAAACCGTACTCCGTTTACAGGTGCGGTGTGATATGGCTTTAAAGAACGAGTGTATGGAAGAAAAGATAAAGCGGGTTGTATCCCGCACAAAAATGATGTTTGTATATTTCTGGCTGCTGCCCGTATTTCTCGTGGCATTTGGAGAAACGGGCGGAGAATGGGTAGGTGCCTATGCAGGGGACGTGCGTGCCGCTTATTTTGCGGAGACTGTCACGATTTTGCTTACTGCTGTGTTGGTGCCTGTTTCCTTGAAGCTGTTTTCATGGATGCTGACCAAGAAGATAGATGTCGTTGCCATTACGGATGCGCTGCGTCTGTATGCACTGTGGAGTGGGGTGCGCCTGGCTCTGCTTGCCATGCCGGTATTGGCAGGATTTCTTACTTATTATATGATGCTGAGCAATAAAGGAGTGCTTTGCGCTTTAATTGCCTTGACTGCGTCTCTGTTCTGCCTGCCGGGTGAAAATCGTTTGCGTAAGGAATTGCATATAGAGAAAGAATGATGAAACCTTCTTATTTTGTAAGTGAGCGTGTGCGTCTTCGGGCTATGGAGCCGGAGGATTTGGAGATAATGTATGCCATGGAGAATGACCCGCAAACGTGGGATGTTACGAACTTCTCGGTACCGTATTCCAAGTATGTGCTGAGGCAATACATGGAAAATTCGCAATGTGATATGTTTGCCGACCGTCAGCTCCGCATGATGATAGTGCGTCGCGAGGATGATGCCGTGGTGGGTACTATTGACATTACGGATTTTGCACCGATGCATTCCCGCGGTGAGGTGGGGATTGCGATACGGAAAGAGTATCAGGGTAATGGGTACGCTTCCGATGCCTTGAGACTTTTGTGCGATTATGCCTTCGGCTTTTTATTTCTGAAACAATTGGTTGTGCATGTGGCTGCCGACAATGAAGCGAGCTTGCGCTTGTTCGGCTCTTGCGGCTTTGTACAATGTGGACTGCTGAAGGAATGGTGGTTTGCAGGCGGCAAATTTAAGGACGTTGTCTTGATGCAATGTATTCGCCTTGATAGTGTGGGGCGGGTAGAGGATGGTAGGTAATCGGATGATTGTCCGGTTACTGTCAGTTCAAAGTGGGGATTTGCGGAAAACGTGACCACATTTCGTATTTTCCGCCAAGTTTGCTAAGTGCATCTTTCCACAAGTTTCTGCAGGCTTGTTCATCCATGAGCGAAGGAATATCGGCTTTGTCCACCAGCCAGGTATTCTCTTCTATTTCCTTTTTCAGTTGTCCGGGTTCCCAGCCCGAATAACCGAGAAAGAAACGTATTCTTCCTTTGATGGAATTACCCTCTGTCATAAATTGCTTGATAGCGGTGAAGTCACCGTTCAGGTAGAGCCCATCGGCTATGGGGAGCGAGTCTGTTATATTTTCCAATGTGTGCAAATAGAAAAGGGTATCGGTGCTCATCGGTCCACCTTTATAGATAGGAATATCTTCCCGACAGTTGATTTCGCTTAGTAAATCATTCAGAAACAGAGGTAACGGCTTGTTCATTACAAGTCCCATGGTTCCGTCTTGCGTATGGTCTGCCAGTAAAACAACAGACCGCCCGAACATATAGTCGCACAGAAAAGGTTCGGAAATAAGAACTTTTCCTCGTGTAGGAACTATATGGTTAGTTTCTATTTTGAATATGTCTGCATTGGTATACATGCCCCCAAATTAAGTATTTTTCTATAAAGGAGCAAATTATCTTTCTCTTTTTTATGGGAGTCTGTTTAATTTTTACCCGGAAAGTATTTTTTCGGGGAGTTTTAAAGTTTTACAGAGAATGAAGCGTCGTCAGAGTTTGGCGCATTCATTCTCTGTAAAAAGGTATATATGTCCTATCTGACAGGATGATTTTCTGCAAAGACGGCCATGCGTTCGTCCAATTGGGCGTATTGATGGTCTTGGATGAATGAGGTGCAAGCCCGCAATCCTTCCTGGTGGCTTCCGGTAGTTACTAGTGAGATAGCGCTTACTCCGTAGTACATCAGCTCTTTGGCAAGTTCACCGCTGCTCATGCCCGGATAACCGATGGTAAAGTAAAATCCGTCGGCTACAGGCTCTCCGAGGTCGTTGTCGTATACCAGATGGAAACCATGACGCAGGAAAATCTCTTTCAGTCGCCGTGCACGTTCGCCATATACTTTTACTTCATCCAGGAAGTTGTATTTGCCTTCATTGGCGGCTTTCAGCATGGCTGCAAGTGCGTATTGCGCCGAGTGGCTGGTTCCGGAAGAAAGGGCGTACAGGACACGATGGATAAATACTGTGCCGAATGTACCGCCGCCGTAACGTTGTGTCAGTCCCGGATATGCCCGATGATAAAGTTTGTCCGAGATGCAGCTTACCCCGATGCGTTGTCCTGCATAGCTGAATGCTTTGGAACCGGATATGAGCAGTATGTAATGGTCGGTGTAATGGGCTACGGATGGTTGGTAGGGTGCATGGAACGGTTTGCTTAAGTCCTGACGGAAGTCCATGGCGAAATAGGCAAGGTCTTCCAGTACGATTACATCATACCGGGTGGCAAGTTCGCCGATGATACGCAGTTCCTCTTCTTTCAGGCATATCCAGCTGGGGTTGTTCGGATTGGAGTAGACAATGGCGGATATATTGCCTTTTTTGAGATAGCTTTCCAGCTTTTCTTTCAGTTTGCAGCCACGATAGTCATACACATCGAAAGTTTCATATTTTTGTCCCATTACAACCAATTGTTGCTTTTGTACGGGAAAACCGGGGTCGATAAACAGGATTGTGTCTTTTTTCTCGTCACATTGGCTGCATGTAAGGAAAGAGGCAAAAGTTCCTTGCATGGAACCTGTAACGGGTACGCATCCTTCCGGCGCTACGTCTACGTTGACGAATGCCTTGATAAAGCGGGATGCTTCTTCTTTCAATGCAGGCAAGCCGTTAATATCCGGATACAGGCTTGCTATTCCTTTTTGTAGCGATTCAATTTCTGCCTTTACACCTACGGAGGAGGGTGGTAGTCCGGGAACTCCCATTTCCATTTTTATAAATTCCACACCGGAGTCCGCTTCTGCTTTTGCTGCAATAGCTTTTACTTCGCGGATAGTGGCTTTTGCAAAATCAGTAATATGAAAATCTTCGATGGTTTTATCGATTAGTTCACGTGCAATAGGGGTATTTTCCATAGTTTCTATTTTTTTTGTCTATGCAAAGATAACATAAATCTCTTATAATCAATAGATGTTGAAAAAAAAGATATTTTTTTTCTTTCAAACTATTGCAGATTCAAAAAAAACACCTACCTTTGCAACCGCAATCGAGAGAGATAGCAACGATAAAATGAAATGATGGTGCGTTAGTTCAGTTGGTTAGAATACATGCCTGTCACGCATGGGGTCACGGGTTCGAGTCCCGTACGCACCGCAATAAATATTGATTATCAATAGTTTACAAAATTAACACCCAATTTTACACCCAACAAAGTAAAATTGGGTGTTTTGTTTTACTTATCTCGCCATTTGTTTGAAACAAGATAATCTATAACTTCTGGACATATATAAACCGCAAAACGTTCCGTGATACTTCTACAAAACGTTTTGTGATGGTTTAGCAGCCATTAACACAAAACGAAATGCGATTTTTTATTTATTTTCCAGTGCCATTCAAACACTTCTCAAATGGCATTTAAAAGTTCCTCAAATCATAGAGAATAACTATCTTTGTATAAATCTTAGTGGAGATGTACACCTAAAAAAGGGAAGCTTGTTTCCTCCGTAATATGTAATGGGTATTTTCATAGTTTAATATTTTTTCATTATACGTTCAAATCAAATTTCACATCCTCATCTCCTGTTATCAGACAGCGTGTTTTTTCAAGGTTATTTTCATAGATATGCACATTCCCAAGATTGAGACAAATGGATTTCAATGGCAAGTCTATCTGGTGTGCCATCAGATACAAACGATAGATATCGGCAGATAAGCCGAGGTAGGCATCGGAATTACGCTGGTAGGCGGACAAGACCAGCTCCCCGTCATCAATCTGGAACTGCACGAGACTCAGGCAAGGTGCCTGAGTACTCTCTACGTCCGAGTACATAATTCTTACTGTTCTGTTTTTCCTTATTGATTTTGGCAACGAGGGGCGGAAGTTTTTCGAAGTATGTGGGATAGCTGTTCACAAAGATAGAACCGCAATAGTCCCACCAATATATCCCAGCTTCCTGGTATTTCTCCACACAGCGTTCACCCAGCATGAATAGCTGTAACTCATTTTTATGTTTCTTCCGGGCGATATTGTGACACTCGAAAATATCGAACAGATCGGCTGGAGTTAACAATAGTTGTTCATTCAATAGGTAATTGTTCCTTCCTTTTTTATTGTCCTGCACTTTGCCGACATCGAGTATCTTCTTTAAAATTGCATAGTATTTGTTCATTACTCTCTTTTAAATATACATTGATTCATATTTTATTTATCGTTGCAATCCTACCACATACAAAATGCACCACAACGCAGCAGAAGGTATCCCCCCCTCTTCAATAAATTGTTTATCAGACTCCGGTGATAGGTATACTGCCTAAATATATTTTTCCAGTATCTGTTATAATATACAATGTTTTTTTGTCTTTGGAAATGGAATCATATTCAGACTGCGTCAATGTCTTTATTGTCCGCACATCTGAACTGGCTACCTTTTCATCATTCAGTTTTTTCCCCATTGATGCGGATAATGGAGAATCTTCACTTGTTGTGATAAGGTCATTAATAACAGAATCAGAAGTGATAAAAAGCAGATCCTCTGAGCCGAACGAAGCTATTCCATCGGATATATATATTTGCATAGTCATGATAGCTCCCCCATTTAAAAACATCATAGCCAATAGAGCGTTATTCACATCCGTATAATCGGCAGCAAGCATAAAAGGAGTAAAAACCGATATGTCCGTATCATGTCCGGGCACTTTCATCACACAAATAATATCTTCACTTTGTGCTTTCTTGCACAAGTCTATGAGAACACTCTTACCCCCAAAGGCCGCAAAAACCTCATCAGAACTTGATTCGGAAGTAAGTTCTAATATCCCGGTGGGAATAGTTATTATATTATCGGATCCATCGCTGGAAGCTTCTATTTCCGCCCATAAACCGTTCTTCTGTCCATAAGTTTTTCCATCGTTGGGTGCATCCCCCAAAAGAAGTTCTTGACGATTCCCGCTTACAATCGCTTGTCCGTCGGTCATATAGACTGCAAGGGTAGTAATCGCTCCACTCATTGTTGCTTCCATTTGAATATTTGAATTATTCTCATCGGTATACGACGCGATTAACATACCTATATTATAAGTATAATGGTCACTCATTTCATCATAAACAATTACGACTGCCCCATCCTTGTTATTAACAACCGACTGAACAAATGACAAGTACTCATCCTTGCCGCCAAACGCCGCGAGGATTTCATCTGAAGTAGAATCATTTGTCAGCATTAACACCGCCATCGGGATAACGATATTAGAACTTCCGGTATTACCACCACCTACTTTTACTTTACCAAGTAATTCATTTACTTCTTCCGCTGTATAATCTAACTGTCCCATATTATATTTCTTTTAGTGATATTGATTTAATGTATATTACCCCACCAGGGGCTTCTGTCCCAAAAATGACAGCATCCGAAGCCGTTGTCACACGATTGGGTGTAATGTCTATTGTGAGAGACTGGTCTTCACCTGTTAATGTTTCTACATTTACACTCTTACCGCCAATGTCATTGAAGTCATTCAGAATACCGGATGAAAATGTCGTGACATCTCCTATGGCTATTATCAGGTATGAGCCCAAATTCCCTTTGAAAGTCAGCGTCAGGCGATATGTCTTGCCAGCAAACAATTTTCCGGATAAATATCCTTTATTAAAAGAAAGTGCCCTGCGCTCACCTGAGGTATAGTACTTGTTATTCCACATTATCCTGTTAAGGAACACTGAAAAAGCATCTTCACCAACCATTCCGATATCAAGCAATTCAACGCCGGTTGCATTAGCCAACTCAGCGTTGGTCAGCAGTTCATCCATACTTGGCGTATACGCCACAAAATATGCAATGATTGTCTCGTCAGCCGTCCATGTTATTACGGCTTCAGCCCGTGTGTCTCCATTACTCCAATGGCTGAATGCATACCCAGTATTGGCAACAGCGGATATCACACCCTGTGTACCTTCTGTCTTAACGCCGCCACCACTGACAGTGCCGGAACCTTCCGGCGACACTGCAAGTCTTACATCATGAGTAATTATGATAGCTTCAAAGTAGGCTGTCATCGTTTTGTCTCTATCCCACAAACCGTTGTATTCAGGATTGGTATTAGACTCACTGTTCCAATGTTTGAATACGTAACCTGGATTTGGCTCTGCTGTAATTATGGACTCGGTCATAAAGGGTTTCGTCCCACCTCCCTTTACAACTCCGGCACCTTCCGGCGAGACTGTAGTCGTAATTGTAACATAAGAGGCAGGAACCGGGGCTGTCTTAAAACGGTTCTTTACAATCCAACCGCTAAACACAGTACCGTCACTAAACCCTTGGATATCTATTCCCTCCTGCGCCGCCACCCACAAACGTTCCACTTTTTCCCCATTTTCATATATAGGAGCAAGGGAATAACAGAACATTGGATTAACAGCCATTACACCTTCAAAGTATTCATTGAGTATAGTAGCGCTAAAACCATCATACTCAATGCCGGAAGGTAGTTGACAGGAATTACCGTTTAAGTCATTACCAGGGATAACGACATTATTATTATCTTGCACTCCCGGCATTTCCACTGGAATATTCTGCCACCTGAATGTGCCGGATTTGAATGGTGAACGAAAAGCCCCTGTCAGAAGCATATTTACTAATTCTCCTCCAACCCCCTTGAATGTGCCATCTTTGGCAATCATGAACTTATTGTTTATATTCAAAGAGTTGCTTTGTATGGCATCCGCTATGAGTTGCGCCGTAACAATGGCTGTAGCCTCAATCAAGGCTGTGTTTATAAAACCACCATTTATGATGGTTTTCCCTTTTTCCGCCATTCCCTGAAGCGTGGAAAAATCCTCATAGCCAAGATTCCGGGCAACGGCATCCTTAGTATCCTGCGATATATTCTTAAGACTTGCAACCGCACCCTCGGCAACACTTTTCGCTTCATCCGAATATTCTTTCAGTTTGTCCTGAATGGCTTGATTGGCAACTTCCACGGCGGTGCTGAAACTTGCGTACGCATTGTTGAATGCAGAATACTTGGCATCGACATCCTTTTTCTCGGAAACTGTGGTTTCTCCGTCGGAAATTGCGGCATTTATGGAGGCTATAAGGTCACTGATTGCGCCAAATAGCAACATTTTGGCATTGAGCAATCCGGTTTTGGCTGTACCGCCAAGATAGATGTTCATATATAATTTGTTATACGTGGCCTCTACCGCCGCCTTCGTGTTATTTACCATATTAATGTACTTCTCAATGGCTTTTGCCTCGGCTTCGGTGATGATGCCGTCGGCAAAGGCACCATCTACATAGCCATGTAAACTATCTATGGATTCCTGAGCCTTATTTGCTTTTGTTTGTGCATCGGATGCATCTGTAATTGCAGTATGCAATACTTCGGTAAATTTTTACCGAAAGATTAAAAGTTAAACAATAGAACCGGCAAAAGCTGGTTCGGAAACACTAA
>NZ_JBCODG010000086.1:0-17804 GCF_040928965.1 Bacteroides sp. 2201st1_D9_2201SCRN_220225
TAAGCTGTGAGACTGCCTGATTCTTCAGTTCGTTCCGTAGCTGCCAGTTCTCGGAATATTTTCTCAGGCTTTCATCCTGTGAGTGGTAATAAGGAAAATAATCGTACTGCCGGTTAAAGCATGATGCACACCGGGTGGACCATTGGGAACGGTCAAAACCGACAATCACTTCCTTCCCGTCAAGTATCTGCCTGTTCCCCCTGCTTTTGGAAAGGGGGGAAAGGGATACGGTCTGTGTCTTGTCCATGCGGGAGACGATAATATGCACATGCAGCTGCAGTCCCGGTTTCCTGTCACCGGCTTTTGCCCTGCCGGCTTCCACTTCGGGATCATCGCCTTTATAATGGCGTTCCGTTTCCACACGTCCATACCATACCAGATCATCACCGGACTTGATTTTCTCCCGGTAAAAGTTCCGGGCATATTCGTCCATGCATCCGCGGGAGAATTTTTTCAGCTCGGCCAGTACCTCTTCCTGCTCACCGGCGGTCAGTTCCGAGAATTCCCCGACTTGCTTTCCGGTCACCTTTTCTATGAGATGCCTCTGCTCCTCACCGCTCGGATTGATGGAAAGCATATAGAACTTATCATCATTTCTTTTCAGGGTTCTGTGGTTATTGTCTATATGGTGCATGACAGTCCGGGGTGTGACAAAGTCTTTTTGTTGTGAAAAAAAATTATCATAGTAAGGACGTACATCCTGTGACTCCTTGCTGAGATATTCCACCAGCTGCACACATTTTCCCTTGTTATCCGATACTCCCGGGGTATTGACAGGCCGGTGTGCTTTACAGTACATATTCCTCGTCAATCTTCTTGATGAGCAGCTGCAGGGTGTTAATGGGTATCTTGACCTCATCGCTGAACTTTACCTTCACAAACCTGTCGGGATTGAGTTGGTATTTGACAAGTTCGGCCAGGCGTTTAAGTTTGTCCGCATATCCGGCATTATCATCGGATACCGCCTTTTCGTTTTCAGAAACCTGTTGTTGGAGCTGGCGGTTCTTCTCCTTGAGATCACGCATCTCATTCATCAGGCGGGCATAGTCGGGGGCATCCTGAAGACCACCACTCATATTGGACATCTTTTCAAGAATAGGCTTGAATATATCCCGTTCCTGAGACTTTACTATTTTGACGAGATCCTCAATCCGTTTCTCCACCAATGCTGTCGGATTCTTGGAAGCATAACGCGGATTATATCCGGTAATTTCAAAAAAAGTAATCATCCTGTCAATACACAGGTTGGGGGTATCACCGCCCTGAAAGATTTCCAGGCGTTTTTTTACGCTTGGAGAAATCCGGATCAATTTGGTAGAGTTTTCTTTGTTTGTATACATTTTGTCACTGATTAAGTTTCTGAGACAAAGGTAGATATAAGCTTGTTGGATGTCAAGCGATACACCTACTCAATCAGGATAATATATTATAATATACTGAAAATTAGTAAAATGCCACGTCGTTTACAAGAAGTTTACTGAAAGTTGACGGTACAATTATTTTAAAATCAGTACCATAAATTCCTTTTGTTTACGTTTGTATATATTCAAGTAAATGGTGTATATATGTAATTGCTTATTCATCAACGCTTTGCGTCGATTAAAGTTCTCGCGTGCGGGAACTCCTCTTGCTCTTCCTTATCAGGAATTCACTAAGGGACTTTCAGCCCCTTAGCCCCGGAAGCCACAAAGCCCCGAAAGCACTTCGGAACAGTCGTACAATCCGAAGGCCCCACCCATGAAAGAAAGTGACAAACAGAAAATGGCAGTAAATGCATGGAAACGGATGGAAACAGCGTGTGAACTCCCCCTTGAAAGGAAGACGGATACAATTATTAGCAGAAGCAAAAGTAAGCTAATTCACTGATAAAGAGCTGTGTATGATTTGGACAAACAGAGAAAAATCATTACCTTTGATATGTAATAATAAAGGATATAACACGTTATGAATGAAGAAATTAGAAACATTTTAGCCGAGAATGGGACAAAGACTTCGAAGATACGTAAACTTCTTCTGCTCGGCCTTACCCACCGGGAAATAGCGGAGCTCGTTACTCGTGGAAATCGTGGATTCGTGTGGAACGTCTATAAAAGGATGAGAGATGAAGGATTGCTACCTGCTACTCAGACTTCCGTAGTTACCGTACCCGAACTTGATTATTCTTTCAGAAGAAAATTCGGTGTCGAGATAGAGGCTTACAACTGCACATTTGAACGGCTCGTTCACGAATTGAGAGAGGCGGGTATTGAAGTGGCCAGTGAAGCATACAACCACCATTTGCGCTCACGTTGGAAACTGATTACGGATAGCAGTCTGAACGGGAATGACACATTTGAGCTCGTAAGCCCTATATTGGTGGGAGAAGACGGATTGGAAGAACTGGAAAAAGTCTGCTGGGTTTTGGATGCCTGCAATGTAAAGATTAATGGAAGCTGCGGCCTGCATGTGCACATGAGTGCTGAAGACTTCAGCATCACTACTTGGCAGAATCTGCTTCTTTCATATAAACATGCCGAAGTTGAGATTGATAAATTTATGCCAGTTTCACGCAGAGGAAACAACAATAATTTCTGTACTTCTCTCAGCCGCTTCTCTGATGAACGGATACGCTCGGTACGAAACATTGAAGAACTCCAGAATCTGTTCCCAAACAGATATATGAAAGTCAACCTTCAAGCCTATTCGCGCCACAAGACGGTGGAGTTCAGACAGCATTCGGGAACTATCAGTTTCACAAAGATAGAAAATTGGGTGTGTTTTCTCGACAGAATGATTACCTTTGCATCTGTAAGCGCACTCCCGACAGGAAGCAGATTGGAAAATTTTCCTTTCTTGGGGGAAAAACAAAAATTGTATTATAAATTAAGAACAAAAAAATTAGCCGTATGAATAAGAAAACATATATGTTGCCTGGTGACGAACGTATCGTTGCCGGCAACGCCAAAGAGTTTGTGCATGAACTTCGTGTGGGCAGTTGGATGGATTCCGATTGTACCGATGAACAGTATATGCACAATTTTGCCGAACGTTATGTGGTGCAGTCGGGTGTACGGATTGCCACCGATACACCTGAGAAGTTCCTTGCCGATTTGATTCGGACAGGATATGCCAAAGAAATGTAACGGACGGTTTCCTTTATTATTACACCATCCCCGTTTTCCTTTCATGGGAAGATGGGGATTTTTTTGTTCAGGCAGAAAGCATCTATTTATTTACTTGAATATACAAATTACTTAACTATATCTATAAGCAATTTACTTAATAAGTAATATATTGTACACTTATATTTATGTAGATATAGAAAAATTTCATCTTGTCATCCGGATATTCTTCCGTTCTCCCCTGAAAACAGTAATTTCACCCTTGAAAAAATGGAAAAGATGATGTAACACCTGCGGGGCTGAATCATCTTCATCCTGAGTATGGAATGTCTTATCTTTGCCGGCTCAAAAAGAGAAAGACATCAAATGGAAACTACGAGCCGCTTTTTAAAAGATAAACAGTATATGTGGTACAAGGTAAGGGAACTATGTTCCAAAGGACTCAACAAGACACAGATCGGCAGATGCCTGGGCGTAGACAGAAGCACCGTACGGCGATACCTGGCGATAAGCAGGGAAGAATTCATCAGGAAACAGAACTCTCATCGCAGGCATAAGTTGAAACTTGGAAAATATGAGGAGTATGTGCGCGGAACCCTGGAAGAATATCCGTACATATCTGCTGCCAGAATACATGACTGGCTCAGGGAATGTTATCTGGACTTCCCCCAAGTATGCGACAAGACCGTATTTAACTTTGTCGGACGCATAAGGGAAAAATACGGCATTGGGAAGAGCTCGGACGGTAAGGTTCGTCGGGATTATGAGAAACAGCCGGACACACCTTACGGGGAATATGCACAGGCTGATTTCGGTGAGAAATGGATACCTGCCGGAAACGGAAGCAACGTGAAAGTGTACTTCTTTGCAATAGTACTTTCACGATCCAGGCAAAAGTTCATCCATTTCAGCCGCCGGCCTTTCGATACGGAACTTGCAGTATACGCACATGAGCTTGCCTTCCAGTATTTCGGCGGAAAGCCCCGCAAGATAATCTATGACCAGGACAGAGTACTTATATCAAGGGAGAATTTGGGAGATCTGGTGCTGACTACAAAATTCCAGTCATTCGTAAAGGAACAGCATTTTCTGCCTGTATTCTGCCGAAAAGCGGACCCGGAATCGAAAGGAAAGGTGGAGAATGTGGTCAAGTACGTAAAGGGTAACTTTCTCTCAGGGAGGCTTTTTCATGACATAGACAGACTTAATGAAGAGGCACGCCTTTGGCTGGAAAGGACTGCGAACGGAAAAGAGCATGGAACCACCCGTCTGATCCC
The DNA here is from genome assembly GCF_040928965.1 of Bacteroides sp. 2201st1_D9_2201SCRN_220225. Lineage (NCBI taxonomy): Bacteria > Pseudomonadati > Bacteroidota > Bacteroidia > Bacteroidales > Bacteroidaceae > Bacteroides > Bacteroides sp. 2201st1_D9_2201SCRN_220225. The sequence continues at coordinate 4,379 of NZ_JBCODG010000086.1, forward strand.
CAGCCGGGAGTTTATCGTGGAGAGAAATTTCATGATGCCCTATCATGGAACTCCGCAACCACCGCAAGAGTACATGACCGAATACCATGTACGTAAAGACAATACGGTACAGTATCGGGGAAACTACTACAGTGTTCCTTCAGGAACCTACCGGAGTGGAGAAACAACAGTATGGCTACAAGAAGCTGAAGGCTGTCTGGAACTGTACAGTAAAGATACGGGAAAACTTCTGGGCAGGCATCCTCTTAGCATGGGAAGAGGGAAGATCATATATGATGAAAGCCATAGGAGAGCCAGAAATGCCGGTACACAGAAATTGGCAGAACGCATCCTTATATATGTATCTTATAACAAGGAAGTCGCCTTATGGCTGGAAAATCTGCGCCGACGAAAGGAACGCTACTACAGGAGTAATCTGGAAGTAATCCTGCGCAGTATTCCGAGCTATGACGGACATACGCTGGTCGAAGCCATACGCATATGTCTGGACCGGGGCATCTATAACGGGGAGTCGGTCAGGAACCTTTGCGAGTGTGTGCGCAGGAACTCCAGAGAAATACCGGAAAATGGCAGCACTTATATTTCACAACCGCCGGGCATGCATCCACCGTTTCAAACCGGGATGATGCAGTCTTACAAAGATATTTTCACGAATCATGATAAAACGTAAAAAAGAACTGGTTGAATATGCACGACGTCTGAAACTGGCAAGTCTGGCCGAACACATGACGGAGATTATACATGAGGCACAGGAAAAGCAGCCTACCTATTCGGAATTCCTGCTATCCTGTCTTGCAAGAGAAGCAGGCGAAAGGGACCGCAAAAGCTTTCTCTCCCGGATGAAGGTGGCCGGTCTCCCTGCCAGGCATACTTTGGATGAGTATGATTTCAACCGGACAGAAGGACTGGACGGCAGGCAACTTCGGGAGTTGCGTGAACTCACGTGGATGAGCAGGGCATACAATCTTCTCCTGATAGGAGGTCCCGGAACCGGAAAGACATTTATTGCATCTGGACTCGTCCATGAGGCGGTGAAGGAGGGATACAATGCTACCTTGATAAGCCTGGAAGATCTGCTCGTCTGTCTGAAGACAAGAGATGTTTCCCGACATGCCATGAAGACCTATAAAAGGATAATGAAAGCCCGGTTGCTGGCAATTGATAATGTCACATTATATCCCTTGAAAAGAGAAGACATGCTGCTATTGTTCAAGCTGGTTAACGCCCTTCAGGAGAAAGTGTCACTCATTATTATTGCGAACAGGGGACTGGCGGAGTGGTTGGAAGAGCTGGGAGATGAAGCGGTGGCTGCTGCCTTGCTTGACAGGTTGCTCTACTGTTGTGAAGTAATCAATCTCTCAGGAAAGAGTTATCGTCTGGCGAATAGGAAAACAATTTTTAGCAATCAGACATAGGGTATTGCTATATAAAAAGGGTTAATTAATGTAAACTATTAAAGGCGCAAAAGTGGAATATATTAAATTACTAAAAAATGAGGTGTGTAAATTTGCAAGGTACAATTTTCTTTTGGCTGTTTGTTTTCTGTTTATTTCTATAGCTATTTGTACATACATATTTCCCATGTTTTCTTTTTTTTGACTTAAAACCCGGTTGGGTTTTGATTTGTAGTTTTTATCTTTGCAGCATACAAACCTGAATAAATAATAGATATCATGAAAAAACGAATTGTTACCGGATTATTTACTGCCCTGGCTGTGATGGCAAACGCGCAGTCTTTTACCGAATGGCAGAATCCGGAAGTGAATGCTGTGAACCGTGCCCCGATGCACACCAATTATTTTGCTTACGAATCGGAAGGCGTGGCACAGACGGGAGTTAAAGAGCACTCTTCCCGTTTTATGACCTTAAACGGTACTTGGAAATTCTTTTGGGTGAAAGATGCAGACGCCCGCCCCGTTGATTTCTGGAAGCCGGGGTTCAATGATAAAGGCTGGTGCGATATGCCTGTTCCCGGTGTTTGGGAGCTGAATGGCTTTGGAGATCCTATTTACGTGAACGTAGGTTATGCCTGGCGCAATCAGTTCAAGAATAATCCGCCGCAAGTGCCTGTTGTGGATAATCATGTCGGTTCATACCGCCGGGAGATTGTAGTGCCTGCTACTTGGAAAGGTAAGGACATTATAGCTCATTTCGGTTCGGTGACTTCCAATATGTACCTGTGGGTGAACGGCAAGTATGTAGGTTACAGCGAGGATAGTAAACTGGAGGCAGAATTCGACCTCACCTCTTACCTGAAACCGGGACAGAAGAACCTGATAGCTTTTCAGGTGTTCCGCTGGTGCGACGGCACATATCTTGAAGATCAGGATTTCTTCCGTTATAGCGGAGTGGGACGCGACTGCTATCTGTATGCCCGTGATAAGAAACGTATCGAGGATGTCCGTGTCACTCCGGATTTGGATGCTGACTACAAAAACGGCTCTTTGCGTGTGGAAGTCAGTCTGAAAGGTAACGGTAATACCGCCTTGGAGCTATTGGATGCCGAAGGCAAGCAGGTGGCAACGGCAACTGTACGCGGTAACGGGGTTGCTGTAATGAACCTTGACAATCCGCACAAATGGACAGCTGAAACTCCGTATCTTTATACATTACGTGCTGCTTTGCAAGGCAGTGGCGAGGTTATTCCCATAAAAGTGGGTTTCCGTAAAATAGAACTGAAGAATGCGCAGGTATTGGTAAACGGCAAGCCTGTCCTGTTCAAGGGAGCCAACCGTCACGAAATGGATCCTGATTACGGTTATGTCGTTTCCCGTGAGCGTATGATTCAGGATATTCAGCTTATGAAGCAGTTCAATCTGAATGCGGTGCGTACCTGCCACTATCCCGATAATAATCTGTGGTATGACTTGTGCGATCAATACGGTATTTATGTGGTAGCGGAAGCCAATATCGAGTCTCACGGAATGGGATATGAAGAATCCACTCTTGCCAAACGTGCCGATTACAAGAAAGCTCATATGGAGCGTAATCAGCATAATGTACAGCGCAGTTTCAACCATCCGAGCATCATTTTCTGGTCATTGGGTAATGAAGCCGGTTATGGGTCTAACTTTGAAGCGGCTTATGACTGGGTGAAAGCGGAAGACCCGAGCCGTGCCGTGCAATACGAACAGGCCGGAAAGACAGGAAAGACCGATATATTCTGTCCGATGTATTATGGATATAACGATTGTCTGAAATATTGTGAGGATGATTCTATGAACAGACCTCTCATTCAGTGTGAGTATGCGCATGCCATGGGTAATTCGGAAGGCGGTTTCAAAGAATATTGGGATATGATTCGCAAATATCCCAAATATCAGGGTGGTTTCATTTGGGATTTTGTAGACCAGTCCGTTCGTTGGACCGGTAAGAACGGTAAGATGATTTATGCCTATGGCGGTGACTTCAACCGCTTTGATGCCAGCGATGTCAATTTCTGTAACAATGGTCTTGTCAGTCCCGACCGCGTACCCAATCCTCATATGTACGAGGTAGGACGTATCTATCAGAATATCTGGACAACTCCGGCCGATTTGCAGCGTGGAGAAATTAATGTATTCAACGAAAACTTCTTCCGTGACCTTTCGGGCTGTTATCTGGAGTGGGAAATGCTGAAAGACGGCAAGGTGATGCGCAGCGGTCGTGTGGATGACCTGAATGTAGCTCCGCAGCAGACTGCTAAAGTCAAACTGGATTTGGGAACTGTCTGCCAGTGTGCCGAGTGGTTGCTTAACGTGTCTTATAAATTGAAGGAACGTGAAGGTCTGCTTCCGGCAGGGCATATTGTTGCTAAAGACCAATTGACGCTGAATGCCTATCAGGCTCCTGCAATGGATTTGAAGAACACGGAATTGAGCAACGTGGAAGTGGCTGCTCCCGTGATACAGGAGAATGACTGCAACTATCTTATTGTCTCCGGTGAGGCTTTCCGCATGGAGTTCAACAGGCATACCGGTTATCTGACCAAATACGAAGTGAACGGTTTGGATATGATTAAGGAAGGTGAGGCGCTTACGCCCAACTTCTGGCGTGCTCCTACCGACAATGATTTCGGCGCTAACCTGCAACGTAAATATGCTGTCTGGAAGAATCCGGAGATAAAACTGACTTCTTTCAGTCAGCACACCGAGAACGGACAAGTGATTGTGGAAACGGCTTATAAACTGCCGGAAGCATCGGCGGAGTTAAGTCTGACATATGTTATCAACGACAGTGGTGCTGTTAAAATCACTCAAAAGATGGTTGCCGATAAAAATGCCAAAGTAGCCAACCTCTTCCGTTTCGGCATGCAGATGCCTATGCCCCGCAGCTTTGAAACTGTAGAATACTACGGCCGCGGTCCGGTGGAGAACTATGCAGACCGTAACCATTGTACCGACCTCGGTATCTATCGCCAGAGCGTATCGGAGCAGTTCTATCCGTATATCCGTCCGCAGGAAAATGGCACAAAGACGGATATCCGCTGGTGGAAGATGCTGGATGCAGCCGGTAACGGTATAGAGGCAGTTGCTGCCGCTCCGTTCTCCGCATCGGCTTTACACTATACGATTGAATCTTTGGATGAAGGCTGGAGCAAGCGCCAGGGGCACTCTCAGGAGGTGGAAGAGGCGGATTTGACAAACTTCTGCATTGATAAGGTTCAAGCCGGTTTGGGATGCGAGGATAGTTGGGGACGCATAGCCCGTCCTGAGTATCAGGTGCCTTATGCTGATTATGAATTTACGTTTATCCTGACTCCGGTACATCATAACATCGGAATACAATGAGGAAACCGGCCGGAAGTAAACGTTTTCCGTAGAGGTACGTTGCATTCAGCCGGACTCTTCTGATATGCAAGGCATCGGACTGCCATTCCAAAGTCGGTTATGAGGCTTTCGGGGGAGTCCGGTGCTTTGTTCTGTTTACACCTTAGGAGCGATTTATTTTGCTCCGTCCAGATACCCTTTTTTGAACATATTGACAAAGAGAAAGAACAGGGAAAGTAGTAACGGGCCGAATATGACCCCCATAAATCCAAAAAGGGAGAGGCCGATAACAACTCCGAAGACAGTGATGAGCGGATGAATATCGGCCATTTTCTTTTGAATGACGAAACGTATCAGATTATCGAGTTGCGAGATGACAAGGGAACCGAATATGACCAGTCCGATTGCTTGGAACCAGTTGCCGATAAGTGCCATGTATACGGCTATGGGAATCCATACCAATGCCGTACCTGCCATGGGTATGATACTGGCGAAACCTGTAAGAAAGCCTGAAAATAGAATATTGGGAGCATCGAATATCCAATAGCCGAGCATGGCTACTCCGCCTTGTATTACGGCAAGCAAAGGTATGCCGATGGCATTGGAACGGACAATCATATTGATTTCGTGTACTATCTCCTGTGTGTTGGTTTCATTGAAAGGAAGAAGTTCGTTGACATATTGCTCCATTTTCTTTCCGCCTATCAGCATGAAGTAGAGGACAAATACCAGTACAAACATATTGACGATGAAGCTGCTGATGCCTCCCATTAATGTCTGTCCGATGCGTGGAAGGGATGAAATGAAGAATGAAAGGCTGTTTCCGCTTAGTACATTGTATCCGGTTCTGGCCTTGATAATGGAGGCGGCTTCTTCAAAAGGTGCAATGACTGCCTGCGGATCAAGGTTGATGTTCTGCAGGTTTACTACCGCCAGCCATACTACCAATGCCAGAGGAACGAGAAAGCATAAAATGGCTTCTGCCGTAATGACGGTGGCAGCTATGCTCCGTTTTATCTTTCGCTTTTCGGACAGATAAATCATCTGGCGCCTGACCAGTATATAGATGGTCAATGCACCCAACAGACCGCCTAAGAAGGGAGTGATTTGCCTGGCGAGGATAATCCCCAACCCGATAATGATGGTAATCAATGAATATTTCCAGTATTGCTCTTTTGTACTCATAGAATATGTTGTTTCTTTGAAAAAGAAACATTATAAGAGCCGGAAATGTTTTTGAGGAATATGCGGAGATTGAATTTTATCCTTCGTCCAGCCAGCCTTTTCCCTGACGTACGATTTCTGCCTCGCCACCGGTGCAGTCCACTACTGTGGAACCCTCTATGCCACCTATTCCACCGTCGATAACCAGGTCGACGATATTGCCGAACTTCTCATCAATCAGTTCGGGGTCGGTGCAGTATTCAATGTCTTCGTTTTCGTTATGGGGGAGTGTGGCGGTCATGATAGGGGCATCCAGCAGGCGTGCCAGCTCCCGTATTATCGGATGGTCGGGCATACGGATTCCTACTTCTTTCCGGTTGCGGAATATCTTCGGCAGACGGACTGTGCCGTTTAAGATAAAGGTGAAAGCGCCCGGAAGGTTGCGCTTCATTAATTTAAACGTGTTGTTGTCGAACTTGGCATATTCGCTGATGCTGCTCAGGTCGTAGCAGATGATGGAAAGGTTGTTCTTCTTGGGGTCGGTGTTTTTGAGCTGGCAGATACGTTCTATCGCACGTTCCTTCAGTCCGTGGCAGCCGATGGCATACATGGTGTCGGTGGGGTAGATGATGATGCCGCCGTCGTTCAGAATGTCGATTACTTGTTGCAAATCTGCCGGGTTGTTGTTCTTTTCATAAAGTTTCAGAAGCATGATATTGTCGGACTTGGTTTAAAAGTATATTACAAAAGTAATAATAAGTTTCTTGAAATCAAATGTATAAGGATGGATTTTATTTTGAGGAGCGCTTTTTGCGGAGTTCTTCCGCCAATCGCCATTGCAAGGCTGCTTCAACCTCTTTTCCGGCTTGCATCAAAGCGTCCCCGAAGAGTTCGTGAGCCCCGGCATGTTCGGGCTTTAGGGTGGTGGCTTTGTCCAGGTCGGCTATGGCACCTTCAATGTTTCCGAGTTTAAGCCGCAACTTTCCACGGTTGTACACGGTTTTGAATTCGGCGGGGCGCAAGCGTACGGCACGGTTCAGGCATTCTTCGGCTTCCTGGTATTGGTTTTCGTTGAAGAGGGTGACGCCTTTTCGCACCCAGGCATCCGTGTATTCGGGATAAAGCTCCAAAGCTTTGTCATAATTGGCAAGGGCGGCACGGGCGTCGCGGGCTTGGGTGATGCACTCGTTCCCCATGGCATAATATTCGCGGGCGTAGTCTTGCAGGCGCTTCCGCTGTTTTTCCATGTCTTGTTTCAGGCAGACGTTCTCCGCTTTCAGCCGGTTGATGATATTCAGCTTTTTGCGGATAAGACGTTGCACTACGGGTTTCTCGATGTCATAACGGGAATGGATGGCCTTGAAGAATTCATTGAGGAAAGTCTCGAAGTCTCCCTGGTCGAAGGCTTTGGCTGCCGCTACATATTGCACATCTGCCTGTGCCTGCTTCAAGGCACGGTCAATGGCCTGGCGGTTGTTGAAGCGTTGGGCGAATCCTACAATTTCGGGACGTACGAATACATCGGCGCGGCTGACGGGCTTTTTCAGTTGTATCCCTTCCAGCGATGTGCACCGGCTGAGTGCCACGTATGCTTGTCCACCGGCAAATACGCCACCGGTGAAGTCGATGACTACCCGGCTGAAAGTCAGTCCCTGGCTTTTATGGACAGTGATGGCCCATGCCAGTCGTACAGGATATTGGGTGAAAGTTCCTAATTCCTCTTCCTCAATCTGTTTTTTTTCTTCGTTGTATTTGTAGCGGATATTCCGCCAGGACTCCCGTTTCACATCACATTCCTTGCCGTCGTCGGTAATGATGTAGAGTGTTTCTTCAATAGGGTCGAAGCCGCTGACAATGCCGATTGTACCGTTTACCCACCGGCGGTCGAAATCGTTTTTAATGAAAATGATTTGAGCGCCCGGTTTGAGTACCAGTTCCTGAGAGGTGGGAAGGCTGCTTTCGGGAAAGTCGCCCATGATTTCACCATGAAACGTAACGGGGTCTCCCGGAAGCTCGGCAAGTTTTTTGTCATTGATATAATCCACATTATCGCGGCGGGTGGCGAGGGTGATGTACATATCGGCTTCGGACTGTTCTATCTGTGTACCGTAGCGGGTATTGAGCAGTTGCAGGTCGGCAGCGCCTACTGTATTGCTCCGTATATGGTCCAGTACGTTGACAAATACCTTGTCGGTCTGACGGTAGACGGTTTGCAGTTCAATGGACACGAGGTCTATCTGTCCGAATACTCTTGCAGAGAAGAAATAAGGGGTAGGATAGAAACGGTTCAGTATGTCCCGTTCGTCCCCTTTCACTACGGGTTCCAACTGGAATACATCGCCCACCAGCAGGATTTGTTTTCCGCCGAAAGGCTCCCTGAGGTTGCGTGAGTAAACCCGCAAAATACGGTCGACGGCATCGATGATATCTGCCCGTACCATGGAAATCTCGTCGATGATAACCAGCTCCAATTCTTCAAGGAGCTTGCGGTGAGGTTTGGTGTATTTAAAGAATTCGTGGATGCGTCCCCGTTGTAAGCTGAAATTGGGGTCATCGGGCAGCAGAGGATAAAACGGCAGTTTGAAGAAACTGTGCAGCGTGCTTCCCCCCGCATTGATGGCGGCAATTCCCGTAGGAGCCAGCACAACGTGTTTCTTCTTGGTATGTTCGCAGATATACCGGAGAAAGGTAGACTTTCCCGTACCCGCTTTCCCCGTCAGGAAAACAGACTGGCGGGTGTACTGTATGAGGTTCAAGGCATCTTGAAACTCCTTGTTCTGAGTGTCGGGTACGAAGGACATATGCATAGCTGGCTTTCAACCCTCAACTTTCGATTATTCCGTATTGTTTTAGTGCATTGGCTATGCCGTTGTCGTCAACGCTCGTAGTGACATAACCGGCTGCGGCTTTAACATCGTCTTTGGCATTGCCCATAGCCACTCCAATGCCTGCATGACGCAACATGCTGATATCGTTTCCACCGTCGCCGAAAGCCATCGTTTCTTCCAGACGGATGCCGAAATGCCGGATTATCTCGTCGATGCCGCGTTGTTTGGTATTTCCTTTGGCGGTGACATCTACAAATGCCGGATGCCAGCGTCCCATTTCGCAGTTGGGAATGGAAGGCAGCAGGAGTTGTTCTTCTTCAATATCGATAAAGGGCGTCAGTTGGTAGTACTCCTTGTCCGAATGGTTGTCTGTATAGGGTTTGGGTGGGATGGGGTCTGTTTTGAGTTGTCTGTTGAATATCTCTGTTACGAGTTCGCCCGGCTGATTGACGCAAATATCGTGTTCACCCACCAGTATGCAGGGGAGATTGCGCTCGTGACAGAAGCCTGTCAGTGCATCGACTTCGGCTGCCGGTATGGGACTTTTGTAGATAACGGTATCGTCCACAAAACAATAGGCGCCGTTCATGGTGATGTAGCCGTCTATCAGTTTCCGTTCCTGCAGGGCGGCGAGGTTATTGATGATGACACGCGGACGTCCGGTAGAAATGAATATCTGTATGCCTTTGGCTTTGGCGGCTTCCAGCGCTTCGATGGTGGAAACGGGAATCTGGTGGGTCTTGAAGCTCACCAGTGTACCGTCGATGTCAAAAAACAGGGCTTTAATCATATATGTCTCTTTTAAATTGGTTGGCAAATTTACTCAAAAGCAAAGATATTTCGTACTTTTGCGAATAATTTTATATACTGTCGTTAAACTCGGAAACTCAATTAAAATAGCTTGAACCTTATGAAGTATAATTTTGATGAAGTGATTGAACGCCGCGGTACGGACTCCGTAAAATGGGACGGCGTGGAGAATGTATGGGGACGTAAAGATTTGCTTCCCATGTGGGTGGCCGATATGGATTTCCGTACGCCGCCTTTTGTGATGGATGCGTTGCGCCGTCGTCTCGACCACGAGGTTTTGGGATATACTTTTGCCTGTGAGGAGTGGTATACCTCTATTTGCAGTTGGTTGCACAAGCGTCACCAGTGGGATGTTACGCGTGATATGCTGACGTTTGTTCCCGGAATTGTACGCGGGCAGGCCTTTGCGCTGCAATGCTTTACCAAACCGGGCGACAAGGTAATGGTAATGACTCCGGTGTACCATCCTTTTTTCCTGGTGACCGAACGCTTGGGACGCGAAGTGGTCTATTCTCCGCTCGATTTGTACGACGGGCATTATCATATTGATTTTGAGCGTTTCTCTAAGGATATCCGGGGATGCAGGTTGCTTATCCTTTGTAATCCCCATAATCCGGGCGGACGTGTATGGACGGTCGAAGAACTGCGTCGGATAGCGGATATTTGTAAAGAGAGCGGGACTATGGTCGTTTCCGACGAGATACACGCAGATCTTACCTTACCCCCTTATAAGCATCATCCTTTCGCCACGGTGTCCGAGGCTGCCGCACAGAATTCTCTTACTTTTATGGCTCCCAGCAAGGCTTTCAATATGCCGGGATTGGGCAGTTCGTATGCCATAGCGGTGAATGAGGATATTCGTCGGCGTTTCCGGGAGTTTATGGAAGCGGGCGAGTTCTGCGAAGGGCATTTATTTGCTTACATCGGCGCTGCAGCTGCCTATACGCACGGTGAAGAGTGGCTGGAACAGGTACTCGGATATGTACAGGCCAATATCGACTTTACGGAGAATTATCTGAAAGAACATGTTCCGGGCATCGGTATGATACGCCCGCAGGCCTCTTATCTCGTTTTTCTGGATTGTAGGGCATTGGGCCTGCCGCAAGAGAAGTTGGCAAGACTGTTTGCGGAAAAAGCTCATCTGGCCCTGAATGACGGGACGATGTTCGGCAAACCGGGAGAAGGCTTTATGCGGTTGAATGTAGGCTGTCCCCGTTCGGTGCTGCAAAAAGCGCTGGAACAACTGTCCGCAGCGGTTAAGGAAGAGATGGCAAAGGGATAGGGCTGGCAGAAATACATGGTTGAATGGCGGCGTTACCTATTTATAATGACTGTCGTTCTTTAATATACCTATATCAGGTGATTGCGGCATCGGGTGCGATGCCGTATCTTTGCAACATCAGATTTAAAGAATGAATTAGTTAGTCATAATTACGTAACCACTTTTATGAAGATAAAAGGATCCCCGTTTTCCGATGCGACATCGTGAAGCGGGGATTTGTTTTGTGGCGGATGCGGCGGAGATACCTGCCGGACTGATGAAGTTCCAGCGGCAGGTCAATATGTTTTCCTCCTATGGGGAAACGGGTTTTGCATTCTTTCTTCCGGCAGGCTGTGTGGAAGAAAGGATTATAAAGTATCTTTAATATCGCTCAGTTCTACCAGCTTGTTCACAATGGCATAGATGGTGAGGCCTGCGGGAGAATGTATCTGCAACTTGCGTGCAATGTTGCGGCGGTGGGTGATGACGGTATGGATAGACAGATACAGTTTGTCGGCAATCGCCTTGTTGGTCATGCCTTTTACGACGCAGGTAATGATTTCCTTTTCACGTTGGCTGAGCGTTTCCTGTTCGCTGTCCTTCTCATCTTCTTCTTCGGTATGGAGAAGACGGTTGATTTTTGTGGTAATCATTTCGATATCGTCACAGATGGCGATGCTTTCGTCATACTCTTTCAGCGCATTATTGTCGATGACGGAACATACCAATGCGATGTATTTGATACTGTTTCCGTTATGGTTTGTCTTGAAAGAGGGCAGGTCGAACCAACCGCCGAAAGTAGGGTTTACGATTACAATATCGGGAGTGTGCAGATGTATAAAGTTCTGCAATGCTTCCGGTGACGACACCTCGATGGGGTGCGCATTCAGATTGGGAATGCGTTTGAGCACTGCCGCAAGACCACTTCGTACAATGACCGAAGTTTCTGCAACAACTATTTTCAGAGAAATATTATTGTTCATCTTTCAGTCTTTTTTCTATTTGCGCTACGGCGGGAACAAACATATAGTCTTCTACCTGGCAATGCGATGCAAGGTCCTGTTCGCAATTGAAGATGTCGAAAAGGACGGCGTTCAGAAGATTGTTGTTCTCTTTTTCCGGATAGTACTTGATGATGATGTTTTTCAGTTCCTTCAGCTTGGTGTCTATCTGGTTGTGCTTGCTGGCGAAAGTGGCGATGTTGTACACATCGGACGGTCTGCCTTGCAGCAGTTGCTCCACGTAAGTGAAGACGGCTTTGTTTTCGTATTCCATGTGGCGGCGCACTTCTTTGGCGTATTCGTCAAAGAACTTAAGGATGAGATAAGCCACATCATTGTCTCTGGAGCAGTCTATGGCTTCTATCAGCTTACGGCGCATGGCAGGCAGGTTGAAGTCGAGGAAGTAGGCGTGTGCGCGTTTCAGATAATCCATCAGTGCCGGAATCGAGAATGAATCATTGTCCGCACTGTACGAGTATTGCTCCTCGCTGATGAAATTGGCTACGGCGAGGAAAGTGCGGTAGTCTACATGCTGGGCTTCGCAGACATCCTTTACACTCTTGTCTCCGAAGCCGAGCGACAGCCCGAAACGGCTCATCACCATTAATAAGGAGTAATTGTCACAGATGAGGTCGCTCATCTTGTCCGTAGCCCGATATTTATGTTGTTCATTCATTGCAGGTTATTTCTTTCCACTCTATGTTTCGGGCGCAAAGTAACGGCTTTTCTTCGAGAACTGCAATCGCTATTTGTAGGTATTTTGACCGGTGTGATATACTAATCCGGATTGATTTTTTATCTTTGTCGAGATTAACGGTAAAACTTCTTTGCTATGAAACGGACTTTATTGGCTTTGATTGCCGCCATTGTATCTTTGGGAAGCGCCGAACCGCTTTCCGCCTGTACTTCTGCCGTAATTTCCGGCAAGGTTACCCCCGACGGACGTCCTTTGTTGTGGAAGAACCGCGATACGGACTTTTCGCAAAACAGCGTGAGATACTTCTCCGGCGGTCGCTATCCTTTTGTAGCCGTTGTGAACAGTGTGGAAGACAATCCGACGGATGTGTGGATAGGTACGAACGCCGCGGGCTTCTCCATTATGAATACGCAATCCTATAATCTGGTCGAGCTGAAACCCGGTGAGGAGCGTGGAGAGGCCAACGGACGGGTAATGCGGCGTGCGTTGGAAGTGTGTGCCACGGTGAAGGATTTCCGACAATTTCTCGATACGCTGTCCAAGCCCAGCCTGATAGAGGCCAACTTCGGTGTGATTGATGCCAAAGGCGGTGCTGCCATGTTCGAAGTGGATTATTACGAGTATGTGGTGTACGATGCCAACAATCCCAAGGATGCGCCTTGCGGATACATTGCACGCACCAACTTCTCTTTTTCCGGCAAGGTGAATGAGGGAGCGGGTTATGTCCGCTTTATGCAGGAAGATAAGCTGCTGATGCCGGCCTCTGCTACGGAACAGATTACGCCGCAATGGATATTCAGGGAACTTTCCCGCTCTTTTGCCAATCCGCTTTTGGGGATTGATTTGAAGAGCGGGGATTTCAATCGTCCTAAGACAACGGGGTGGTTTGTAGACCAGGACTTCATCGCACGCAGCAG
>NZ_JBCODG010000087.1:0-17368 GCF_040928965.1 Bacteroides sp. 2201st1_D9_2201SCRN_220225
GGAAGATGCAGGGGCTTTCTTGTTTTGGGGCTATCATTCCGAACAGAGAAGTTAAGTTCATTTGTCTGCCTTGCCTTATACTTGCCTTGTTTTGCTTGCTTTGCTTTGCCTTGTTTTTCTTTCTTTGCTTTGCTTTGTTTTGCTTTGCTTGCTTTCTTGGGGTCAGCAGATTTTTAGTGGGGATTATTCTTATACTTGTGAAGTGTTTTTCTTTCTTTGCTTTTAGGGTATTATATCGTATCATACCCATATCACATCATATATCTGGCAAGCATCTCCTCTTATGCCTTTCTGTTCTTATGTCTAAAAGAATGCTATGCATCCGTTTATTTGCCCCTTTCATCTCTCTTTATGGTAACTTTTGATTATGAAATCCGTTGAAAATAAGAATTTTAAGATTAGTGTCAATAGATGTATATTTGCATCTTGCACTAAAATATATGAAATTAGCAAGATTGGACAATCATATATTTGTATAAACTCTATATATTTACAAATTATATAGTTATAGATGAAAAGTAGCATTGAAAATATATACAAGCTGAAAGTTAATCAAATAATTGATTACATAAAGTTTAATTTGCATCAACCATTGCAATTGAACGTTATAGCCGATATAGTAAATATGTCTCAACGGCAATTGCTTCGTATGATGAGCTCTGTTCTGAATGAACCATTATACCCTTATGTGGCAAGGCAACATGTAGAACGGTCTGTACTATATATGCAAACTGAAGACATGAGTTTACAGAATTTGATTGGGTTAGTCGGCTACGATAACCCGTAATTGTTCTCCAAAGCATTTAAGAAATAATTTGGTATTTCTCCCAAAACATATATCAGTAGATTAAGGATGTGATTAAAAGAGTGCGAACATAATAGAAAGGAGTGTGAATTGCATGCTGAACTCCAAAGTTTCGAAGGACTATATTTAGTGTATATGCGTATATGGGGCAAATATGGAGGGAAAGAACTTTATACAACAGCCTGGAGTACATTTTGAGGAATACATCAATTATTCAAAAGAGAATAAAGAATAGAATATCACAAAAATATACATATACCGATAAAATAAACTAAGTCATGGAAAATAGCTTATCTAAATACATCATTCTAACAGAAGAAAACATGGCCAAAGAGCATATCTGCTGTGCATTCTCTGACAAAAAATGCGCAGCAGGTTATGAGTTGAAAAAAGAATGGCTAACAAAGGAATTTGCAAATGGTTATGTTTTCAGACGGCTTGACGCACGAGCCAAAGTCTTTATAGAATACGTTCCTGCTGAGTATGCATGGCTTCCGGTTACTGCTTCCAATTATTTAATGGTGAATTGTTTTTGGGTTTCAGGCCAGTATAAAGGGCAAGGGCATGGATATAATTTGCTTCAGTTTGTGATTGAAGATGCAAAAAAGCAACAGAAGGATGGATTGGTTACTGTTGTAGGTACAAAAAAGAATCATTTTATGAGTGATACGAAATGGTTACTGCAACATGGCTTTGAGGAAGTAGAAAAACTTCCAAATGGATTTTCATTGTTAGTAATGAATTTTCATGAGAATAGTGCAGTTCCGTATTTTAATGATTGCGTTAAAAGTGGAGAATGTCCCGACAAACAGGGAATGGTGGCTTATTATTCCAATCGTTGCCCATATACGGATTATTATGTAGATGGTATGTTGCGTGTTCTTGCTCAAGAAAAAAATATTCCCTTAAAAGTGATTAAATTAGAAACAAGAGAGCAAGCACAAAACTCTCCTACACCAGCTACTATCTTTTCTCTTTTTTGTAATGGGAAATTTGTAACAACGGATTTAAGTGTATGTACAGAAACTAAATTTGTTAAGCTGATAAATTTGTAAATGAAAGAGTTTATTGGTGGTATTTTAGTACAAATAGAGGTTTGAATTGAATAGAGCCAACATATCCCGATTTCAGCTTGCCATATTATCTGTCCGTACGTCGTGTCGGTCGCAGTGAGCCACTACAATTCTTTTTCAAATCAAAAGTTGTTCGGTCGCTTGTTCCCATGTGTATTTTTCTTGTGACAAGTCGCGGAAAATACACATGGAAAGCGTAGCGTTAGCGCCTGTGACAAAAAGGTTTTGATTTACCTTTGATTATAGGGAATCTGCTGTAACCATTCTGTTTTTGAGAAGAATATTAATTTCAGACTTACGTTATATTAAAAAAAATCTCAAAAAGAGATTAAAAGCACCTCAAGCTATTTTATTCGACTTGATTTCTACCATGCTTTTACCCGAACATTTTATCTGCAAAACAGTCTCTCCATAACCATAAGATGTCTAAACTCTCAGTTTAATTGAGCACCTCTGAATAGGTTTAAATGGGAATATCTTTTAAGTATACGTTTATGAGTAAACTAGTTAATATTCCCAGCTTCAGGAAATCCTGGCTTACCAATACCCCGTTTCATTAAGGTTTTCAATTCTGATAGATATTTAAGGTATATATACCTGGGATTAGTACAATGTTTTTTGCATAAGGAAGCTGCCATTCCTACTACTTCTCCCATCATACCGCCAGTTCTCATTACTCGTACCGTTCCTAATACAATATGAGTTACGCTTATATTTCGACCTGCCATAAATAAGTTTTCAATATTTCGGGAATATAGGCAGCGGTATGGAACCGCATATGGTTTTATGTCTTGTACATCGCAATAGGAAAGAAACGGTGCTTCTTTTATTCCGGGTATCGGTTTGGGATAATGGAGATCTATTCCCCAAGTCGTGGTAAATGTTGCATCTTCATACTGGATATTATTTAAGATGTCTTGTTCTCGTAAGACAAGGTCGCCCATCAAACGTCGTGATTCCCTTTTGCCTCCTATGTAGGCTACCCATGTCAATTCTTTTCTTGCAAATTGCTCTTTCATTTTACTCTTGTTTTTCAGAAAATCCCAATTACCATAGATTGCGCGGAGGGCATAATCCCGGATAGATTCAATTTCCGTTATCTGATTATCATTTAGACCAACTTCCCAATCCCAATCTCCGCGAGTAATGGGAATGCAGGTTGTATCATTAAATTGAATAGCCCAAGGACAATTTGGAAAGACAGAAATGTCTTGTGTATCTTCTGCATACCATTGCACCGAAGTTCCCATTACCAACTGGTCGGCTATTAGAGGGGCTCTGAGTTCACCTGTTTCGGCTTTACTTTCTCTTCCCATACGATAGTCTGCTCCGGCTAGAAAACCGATTTCTCCATCTCCGGTACAATCTGAAAACAATTGTCCTTTAAATATGTACTCTTTTCCAGATTCAATATTTTTCCCGATGATTGCGATGATTTTATTCCCTTTTGTTTGAACATCAACCGCTTGTGTATTTAGAAACAGATTCAAGTTTTTTTCATTTTGCAATAACTCAAGTTTTTTATTATCTTCATAAATAAAAAAAGGTCCTGCATTATGTATTTTTCTTGCTGGTTCTTGTCGTAAAATTTTCATTATTTGTTTACTTCTAAGAGATGAAGTATCTTGTTGGGCTTCCCAATCATTCCAATATCCGACAGGACCTAGTTCATCTACGAGATTCCCTAATTGGGGATAAGGTTGTTGGGTTATTAACCCTGAAAGCCCGACTCGAACTTCCGAACTGTTATTTCCACCCAAAACCGGACGATTTTGAATCAAAGCCACCTTGCATCCAAGGCGGGCAGCACTGATGGCAGCGCAACAACCTGCTATTCCGCCACCGACAACAACCAAGTCGTATTCTCCTCCATCCTCTGGAATTATAGGCTCTTCCGACATATTACGGCGAAAATCTGCTAATTCATTTCCACTATCAGGAAGCAACATGTTCATATCCGAAGTGAGGAAAACTGCATCACATCGACCGTCAAAACCAGTCAAGTCCTGAAGTTCAATTTTATTTTCGCCTGCTTTTAGTGTGATAATCCCACCATTCTGCCAATGCCACTCAGCTTTTTCTGTTCCAAATGTTTTTTCCAATGCTTTTCCATTCAATAATACTTTGAAACGTCCGGGAGCGGCTGTCTGATCCCATTTCTTAACCCAATTTCGCGTTCTGACCCAAATTCGGTATTTTCCCTTATTCTCAATTTGGAACTTTGTTGAAGCATTTTTTACGGGTATACCCAATCCGTGTGCTAACAAATAAGAAGAACCCATTTGTTTCATAGATTGATTATCCAATACCCATCCACCTTTATTATCAAAACTTTCGGCTTCAATAAATATATTGTCAGCCTTTAATGACCAAGATATACTCAGCAATAAAATCATCCACAATAATTTCATAAGGATTTTTATTTATATAATTATACAAATAGTACCACGTAGAATAAGATGTTTCATGGGAAAACCATTTTGTTTCTAATTGTAATTTGAATGTCATTTTTTCTGTCTACATTGACCTTCTCATCCAAATATCCGGATTTGCAGAAAACAAGTACGTCGTCTTCTGGTGCATCTATAAAGTATTTGCCATTTTGATCAGTTACACCTATTACCTGTTGTTGTGCTGTAGAGTAGATTTCTACTTTATCTACAGGTGTAGCCTGCACATCGCGCACCACGCCTTTGATATGTATAATGTTTCCTTTACCTATTTCTTCGGGGAGCTGCTCTTTGATAGAGCAAGGGCTAACAGCCATATTTTGCCCTATGCTAATAGTCTGCTTTAATAGTATATGGTCTGAGGCATCGCCTATCATTATTTCAAAGCTACCAGGTTCTACCATTGTCTTTCCTGCTTCATCGGTAAGGGCTAAGTCTTGAACTGCAAAGTGCAGAGGAACTCGGGTTGTCTCTCCAGGTTCCAATGCTACTTTATTAAATGCTTTCAACTGTTTGACTGGAGTAGATATGGAACTGAAAACATCTCTTACATAAAGTTGCGGTACGGCTTTTCCTGCCCAACGACCAGTATTTTTCACAGTCACAAAAACTTTTATAGAATCTACGGATTGTTGTATCTGCATATCTGTATAATTGAAAGTAGTATAAGTTAATCCATGCCCGAAAGCCCATAGAGGACCTGGAGAAGAGAATACATAGTCTCGTCCAGGTTGTTCATAACTTCCAGGCTTATGGTAAAATCCTCGATCTGTAGGCAAATGGTTATAATAGGCAGGCAGGTGGCCGCTACTTTGAGGAAATGATACGGTCAGATGCCCGGACGGGTTTGTCTTTCCGAAAAGTATATTAGCGATGGAACTTCCTTCTTGTTCTCCTGCATACCATTGTATAAGAATAGCAGGTATGTGTTTTTTTTCCCATGCTATAGAAAAGGGCTTGCCTGTTACCAGAACCAAAATGACCGGTTTTCCAGTGGCATGAATAGCTTTTATTAGCTTTCCTTGGGCACCGGTCAAAGCAAGGTCTGCAAGGTCAAAACCCTCTCCACAATTGGTTTCGTTGTAGTCTCTTGCCAATGAAGCACTGGAACTGCCACAGAATAAAATGGCTACATCGCTCTGCCGGGCTGCTTCAACAGCAGATGCAATGTGTATGGTATCTAAAGACATCATACTACATCCTTGTGCATAGCGTATTTGTATGCCAAATGGTTCTGTCAGTTTGCGTATACCTTCCAATGGAGTGACACCATCTTTGTTTGTGCGGCTCCAGGTATAATCTCCGAATTGCACCTGGTCTGCGTTCGGACCGATGACGGCAATGGAGTTCAATTCAGACAAATTCAACGGAAGCAATCCTTTGTCATTTTTTAAAAGGACGGTAGATTCATCGGCTATTTGCCGTGCTACCCGGATATTTTCCCGTGAGTGCAAGGATTGTGCTTCATATTTCTCTCCATAGGGATCTTCAAAGAGTCCCATACGGAACTTGGCTAATAAAACTCTGCTTACAGCTTTATCAATAAGCTTTTCATCTATTTTCTTTTCTTTGACCATTGCAATTAGATGTGGGAAGCATTCGCTAGAGGCCTCTACATCCAATCCCGCAGAAATGGCTTGTATAGCAGCTTCAGTCTGGCTGGATGCGGTATGCTGGAAAGTATGGAGCATGTCTATAGCTCCCCAGTCAGAATATACATATCCCTGAAAGCTCCAGCGGTTACGCAGGATTTCAGTGAGTAGATAATATGAAGATGAATTTGGAACGCGATTCCATGAATTGTAAGCAGACATCACTGCTTGTATTGGAAGAGAAGTTATGACTTTTTTGAATGGCTGGAGATAGACATCGTGTAGTTCTCCTATGCCGCAATGAACGGAGGCAAGATTGAGTCCACCCAGTGGATTACCATGTGCCCCATAATGTTTCAGCATAGGAGATATTCCATTGTCTAGATAGCCTTTAGCTTCTTTATAGGCAAAAATACCATTTAGATAAGGATCTTCTCCATAACTTTCTTCTATACGCCCCCATCTTAAATCCCGCACCACATCTATGCAGGGTGCTAAGATCTGGTTGATACCCTGATAGTGTAGTTCCTTGGAGATCTCTGTGGCACGCAGGTAGGCTAACTCCGGATTAAAAGTGGAGGCCAGTGCAATATTTTGTGGGTAAATGGTAGACCCTTCATGCACTGAACCATGCAATGCTTCGGCAACAGTAAATATCGGAATTCCAAGTCGGGTATGGTTTAGCATATATTCTTGTATATGCCGCATGTGTCGGTGACAGTTTTCTCCAGTTAGCGGAAAACCCTCCACAAATCCCCAGCATAAGTCACCTACAAATTCCTGTAACTTGCTTTTATTAAGCTCTTGTTCTTCAAAAATATTCCAAGAATGTATGTGACGTATTTGGGCTATTTTTTCTTCTAATGTCATCCGCTGCAGGAGATCTGCTGTGCGTTCTTCGGGTGAGAGTGAAGGATTTTTATATGGCTGTGCCTGTAGGGATGGCATAACCATCCCACAGAGCAACAATGCCAGTGTTAATAAATGATATAAAAAAGTCGGTTTCATAGTTTGTTGTTCTATTTGGCAAAGGCATGCCTATAACCTTGTATTTTGTTCCACGCCCCTCGGGTAAAGTCGGGTATTTCTACGGGGACCGAACCGTTTTCAATGGAAAGTTTGGTCAGCGGGATGAGTGAGCACCACTCTGCGAGGTCATAGACATCCATATCCAAAGGTAAGCCATTATGAAGACAATAAATAAGCCGTGAATCCATAATGAAATCCATTCCCCCATGTCCACCTACTTCCTTGGCTCTTTTTTCCATCTCTTTGATGATGGGGTCTTTATATTGCTCCATCAACCTACTTTTAACAGCGTCGGGCATGTATTCGTGAGCAGTGAAAGTTTGTCCGTTGGTAATACTTTCAGGTAGGTCTTTGCTTTCGAGAGCATATCCTTCCAGCGGATATTTATCTGCAAATCCCCGTGTTCCGGATAATTGATATAAACGGCTATAAGGCCGGGGTGAAGCGACATTGTGTTCAATTTGAATAGTTTTACCTTTTTCTGTACGTATCAGAGTGAGTGTAACTTCACCGTTTTGGAATTTTTGGGCATCTTCCGTTCTTCCGCACTTCTTTAAGTAATCGGGAAGAGAAACGGGGTTACTGTCCATTGCCACTAGATATTCCATACGATCACCTCGATGAATATTCAGCAATTGACATGCTGGGCCCATTCCATGGGTAGGGTATACATCTCCTCTATGTCTCATGTTATACTGCATACGCCAATCTGCATTATAGTCTGGCCAGATGTCATGCAGGCAATGGTTATATGCTCCTTTCACATGGGTAATATCTCCAAAAAGCCCTTGTTGTGCCATGTTTAGAGTGGTAATTTCGAAGAAATCATAAACACAGTTTTCCAGCATCATACAGTGTTTGCGGGTGTGTTCTGCCGTATCTATCACTTTCCAAATCTCTTCCAGGGACATAGCGGCAGGAACTTCACAGGCTACGTGTTTCCCATGCTCCATAGCATAAATCATCATAGGTGCATGGTGAGTCCAGTCGGTAGCTATGTATATCAGGTCTATGTCATCTCGTTCACATAATTGTTTCCAGGCATTTTCACTGCCGTAGTAGGCTGTCGCTTCGGGTATGCCAGCGCGGTTTAGCATATGCTGGCAACTATCTACTCGAAACTGGTGTAAATCGCACAATGCTTTTATCTGAATTCCTTTTTGATAGGTAAAGCGTCGGATCGCTTCAGTGCCTCGTGCGCCCAAACCAATGAATCCGATACGTACGGTCTCAATTGGTTCGCATGCCAGTCCCACCACATCAGTCTGTCCTGCAGGGCGAAGTGGAGCAGGAACTTTTATTTGCCTTTCTGTTTCAGTTGTTTTTGAAGCAAAGGTGCATGCTGAGAGATTAGCCAAAAGGCAGCCAGTCATTAATATCATGTAAAAAATGTGTCTTGCTTTCATAGAATATTTTTTATAGGGGAATTACTTACTAAGTTTTAGTTAAAATATCAATAACCAGGATTTTGAATAACAAATCCTTTGCCGTCATTGATCGCAGAGAGTGGTAGTGGATACAATTCTTTGTTCTTGCTAGCATAAACTGTACCTTTTACAGTTTCGGCATGTTCTACAAATTTGTTAAAACGAATCAAATCTGCACGATATTGTCCATTCTCACACCATAATTCATGACTTCGTTCTTTTAAAAGTATCTCTATGAATTTTTCTTCTGTAGTGATGTCCTTGCTGTTGATTTCATCCAAATTGGCTCTATTACGTATTGTATTAATATAGGATATTGCTTCCTCTTTGTCCGTTTCGGATGATGCTGGTTTCAAATAGAGCGCTTCTGCTAATGTTAGATATACGTCTGCCAGACGGTATATAATTGGGTCAATATTGCTTTTTCCACCATTGCCAGTGACATTAATGTCATAGCCGTATTTCAGTGGGATAGGTCCTAATTCAAGATGTAAACCGGGATTTTCACGATTTATGATACTTCCATCTTGAGCTTTATAAGAGGTTACCAAATAAGTCTTACGGACATCATTTACTTCAAAACTGTCATAAAAATACCAAGTGCTGTTTACACATTCGTATCCGCTTGTCATACCATGATCTGCAAAATCAGTGGGCAGCACGAACATATGCCAGTCATTCCAACTTACCGCTTCCGTGTTGACTGGTATTGCCCATATTATCTCTGCATTACCTCTTCCTTGTCCACCAATTTCAAACATTTGAGTATAGCTCGTTGATAATCGGTAGCCGTAGGATGGTGCCATTAGTTTTCGGGCTATTTCTTCAATTTTCGTATAATATTCTTTGTTTTCCGGACTCTCGTGCAGATAGAGTCTGATAAGCAGCATGTTGGCAAGTCCTTGACTGAATCTTCCGTATTCAGCTTCTGTAGGAGTAGGCAAATAGGTTGCGGCAAAGATTAAATCATCTTCTATGAACTTGACCATTTCTTCTTTGGAGAGGCGTGCCAAAGGCTTTTCTACTGTCGGATTATTCAATACTTCTATGGGAGCTATAACTAAAGGACCGAACATATCATACAAGGTATAAGCTATCAGTCCGCGTGCACATCTTATTTCTGCTTCATAATATTGTTTTTTTTCTGCACTTAAGAAGTTGCATGCTTCAATTTGAGCAAGTACAGAGGTACAACGACTGATATCATTGAGCCAACCGTCACTATATGCATCGGTATCGGTATAATAAAAACGGGTAAGGTCTGCAGTGGTTGAGAAATAGTTCAATTCAGATACATCTTTTAAAAAACCAGACTTGCAGGACAAGATTTCTGTAGTAAGGTCATTTACTACAGTAACTCCGCGCTCACTGGTTGAGAATAGTCCGTCAAACCAGCTAGAACGTACAGAGTAATAGCACGAATTGACCATTGATTGAATATCTGTTTCCGTTTGTGGAAAATTGGAAGGGTTAATGTCAGAGTAGTCTACTGGATCAAGGTCAATGCAGCTGTTTAAAGATATTCCTCCTGTCAGAGCAGCTGCTAATATCAATAATTTACATATTTTTTTCATAAGGGCATTTTTTATGATTAGAATGAAACGTCTACACCAAAACTGAAAGTACGTGCGTTGGGATAGGCTGCCGCATATGCATCTGTTTCAGGATCAAGACCATTATAAGGCGTGATAACAAATACGTTGTTAACGGAAGCATGGAAACGTACATTGTTCAATATTTTACTTTTTGTTAATATTGACTTGGGAAGTGTGTATCCGAGGCTGATGTTCTGCAGACGGATAAACCAAGCCTTTTGATAGAAGAAGTCTCCTGCTGTATACTTTGTTCCACTTGTATAGTAAGAACAGGGACGTGTTGTTGACGGATTGTCAAAAGTCCATCTATCTTTAATTATTCGTAGCATATTAGATCCGTTTTGAGCAATATTTCCGCCATTCAAACCAAAGTCCATTTCTGTAGGATCTTGCATGATTCTGTCGAACATTCCATTGAACATTATATTAAGGTCAAAGCCTTTGTATTTAAATGTATTGGTCATGCTTGCCATCCAACCAGGATCTTGTGTACCAATGAGTTGAGTATCGGCTTCATCTATGGTACCATCGGCGTGTCCTAATAACATGAAACGTCCATTCTGATCTACTTTGGGATTACCATTCTCATCGCGTACGTAGCCATCAAGGTCTTTGATTACAATTTGTCCAGGACGTAAATCGGGTTGCGCTGCAGGAGCTTTTTCTCCTATCTGCATGATATGATCAGCTCGACGGGCATATATGGCTCTAATCGGATCTTTCTCTTTCTCATACACATTTGGTTTCCAGTCTGGAGTACGCTCTTTCCACCGGTCTTCATATTTAGTATAAGTCAGTGAGGTTTCCCAAAAAAAATTGTTAGTTATGATATTGCGGCTATTCAAGGTAATCTCAACACCGCGACTTTGCGTTTTGCCTACATTAGCCATTATTTGTTTTACTTCTTGGTAGGAATTTAGAGGCTTGTAGTTCAGCAAATCCGA
Source organism: Bacteroides sp. 2201st1_D9_2201SCRN_220225 (assembly GCF_040928965.1). NCBI lineage: Bacteria > Pseudomonadati > Bacteroidota > Bacteroidia > Bacteroidales > Bacteroidaceae > Bacteroides > Bacteroides sp. 2201st1_D9_2201SCRN_220225. The sequence continues at coordinate 10,916 of NZ_JBCODG010000087.1, forward strand.
AATCACTCTTTGGTAAAGTTCCACTGAACCTGTGATACGGCTTTTTAGAAAACCGAAGTCTAATCCAAGATTCCATTCCGTAGTTGTTTCCCATTTTAAATCAGGGTTTTCTAGACGGCTTTTCATCACACCGCTTATTGTTTTGTACTCTGAATTTATCCAACTGCCTTGTGCTCCATAGCTAGCGAAAGCATTAGTGCTGATGTCTGCATTTCCAGTCTGTCCCCAACTGAGACGTAGTTTGAGATTAGATAGCCAATTAATGCTTTTCATAAAGTCTTCTTCACTCAAAGTCCATCCTGCGGCTACAGATGGAAAATATCCCCATTTATTATTTTTTGCAAATACACTGGCTCCATCGGCACGTAGAGTCGCAGTTAATAAGTAGCGGTTTTTTAGGATATATCCTGCGCGAAAAAAGTAAGACATCATTTTATTTTCGGTAGAGGTTGATTTAGTAATTTTGGTACCTGTACCAGCGTCCATATTGTTCCACAGAAATGCGTCTGTAATGAAATTATTGTTACCTAATTCTGAAGCGTCATAATTGAATTTTTCATAGGAGGTACCTGCCAGTAAGTTGACATTATGTATGTCGTTAAAAGTACGTTGATAAGTAGCGGTTGCCTCTATGAGATACTGATTGTTAGCAGTATTGTAGATATAAGCTACACCATTGAGGTTTTTCCCATTTAAGGTGCTGCGAGGCTGGTAAGTCTTACGGTCTATATTGGCATGGTCCAAACCGGCATTGACGCGTAGTGTCAATCCTGATAAAGGGGTTGCTTCAATGAAAATATTTCCTAAAAGACGATCTGTACGTCCTTTGTCCGTGTTGTTCAGTAGAGAGTATGGATTAGGCTGTTGTCCCAATAATGGATTTATGGGATAAGTATCAGTTTCTTTGTCATATGCTTGAATATTGGGTCCCATTTGTATAGCAGAACGAATGATACCGGAATTTTCAAATTTTCCGGAGCCTAATTGCGTGTTGTCATTATCAATGCGTGTTAATGTTAGATTTAGACCTGCCTTGAATATGTTCAAAAACTTTTGGTCAATGTTTGCTTTGGCGGTATAACGGGTCATACCGGAATTTTTGACGATACCTTGATGATTGTAGTAATTGAACGACACCATATATTGTGTGCTTTCACTTCCACCCTGCAGGTTAATATTATGTTCATGTATTTGTCCGTCGCGCGTAATCAAGCCTAACCAGTCTGTACCAGGGCCTGCATTCTTAATATCACTATCTTGATAAGGGCGTGAATAGTCAATTCCATTGACCGGATTGGCCTGGGCTTCTTCCAAAGTTCTGTTTCCCCATGGACTGACGTTGTTGGTCCATAACCAATGTTCCCATGTAGTATTGTTTTTCTCTATCATCCACTCTTGTAGGGACAGAAGGTCATAATTGTCCGTGTATTTTTGGAAAGAATAGTTGTATGAATAACTTATTCGAGCCTTTCCTTCCTTCCCTCTTTTTGTGGTGATAATTACAACACCATTGGCTGCACGTGCACCATAGATGGAGGTGGCGCTTGCATCTTTCAGCACTTCAATAGATTCTACATCATTGGGATTCAGAAAGTTCAGAATTCCTTGTGTTCCGGGATCCATTTTGGCATCTCCGCCCGAGGCCTGATCTAGTTTGGCTATGGGGAAACCGTCCACAATGTACAGTGGGTCGTTGCTGGCATTGACGGAACCTGCACCACGAACTAAAATGTCTAACCCTCCACCGGGCTGTGCGCTATTTTGACGGATGTATAATCCTGCAGCTTTGCCTTCGAGCGCATGACCAATTGAAGAAACACCATTCAGGCTTAGGTCATCTCCTTTTACACTGGAGACAGAGCCTGTTAAATCGCGCTTTTTTACTGTACCGTATCCTACAACTACTACATCGTCCAACATTTTGCTATCCTCTTCCATAATAATCCGTTGGAAATTATTGCCTTTCAGAGTAACTTCTTGAGTGGTGTATCCTATGTAAGAAACAACTATTGTGCTTTTGGCTGGTACTTTCAAGGAATAGTTACCATCTATATCTGTAATACAGCCTAAATTACTGCCTTTAACGAGGATATTTGCACCGATAACGGGGATGCCACTTTTATCTGTTACTTGCCCCTTGATTTCTACCATCTTGTCAGATTGTAATGAAGTGCTATTTTGTTTTTGGATTAGAAGAATTCGTTTTTCGGAGATTGTATAGGTTATATTTGTATTTTTTAAAGCTTGTTCTAAGGCTGCATTAATAGATACGTTCTGTACATTGACAGTGATGTGTTGCTGTACATCTACTTGTTGTTGTTCATAAAAGAATTTGAAATCTGTCTGAAGTTCAATGCTTTGAATAAATGCAGACAAAGGCTTATTAGTTAAATTGATATTAACACTTACACTTTGTGCATGAGCAGCACAAGGAGATAAGCTTGCAATAAATAGCAATAGAAAATAATAAAGTCTTGTGGGGGACTTTATCAGAGCATTCTGTAGCCAGTATGTTCTCATAATGGATTAGATTTTAGTTAATAATAATTTTTCTCTTTAAATATTTTAATTCCTATTATTATAGAGCCAAAGCAATATAAAATTACTCATTAATGGAACTGAAAAATAACATTTGTTAACTTATTTATCCTAAAGATATATTGTTAAAAAAGCTCTTTTTTATTGCGAATAATATAGAAATATTTATTTTTGTCAAATCTTTAATATTTTAATCCCTTTTTGAATAAACCTAATTTGATAATTTGGCTTAATATAATGTCTATGAATAGCTACGCTTGAAAAGGAGGGATAAATGGAAGAACATATTCTCTTTTCCAAAATACAGCAGGGAGATGCTGGTGCCTTTGAATGGTTGTATAAAAAGTATCACCCTAGAATGTATGTCTTTTGTTATGGACTCTTACATGATAGTGATAAGGCGAAAGATATTGCTCAGGAATGCTTTGTTGCTTTTTGGGAATATCGTACTCGTATTGATGCTCCAAAGGCTATAAGTACTTATTTGTTTTGTATTATGAAGAATCTTTGTATGAAGCAAATACGTCGGGATGCTATATTGGACAATTTTTCTAAAATAGAAACGATGCATCTACGGGAATTGGAGCTTGCCAGCTATGCGGATGAGCATAATATCCTAAATGATTTATATTTTGAGGAATTGAATAATAAATATTTAGATGCACTTGAAAAATTGCCCAAACAATGTCAGACTATTTTCAGGATGAATAGAAATCAAGGTATGCGAAGCGATGAGATAGCCAGTGTGTTGAAGTTATCCGTACGCACTGTTGAAAATCAACTTTACAGAGGTCTTAAATTGATAAGGCAATCATTGGATGATTATTTGACTATATTGATTCTTTTATTTGTCGATAACTTATTTAAATGACGTGCACAATGGTGATAGATGAAGATTATTTCATAAAATATTTGAAAAATGAATTAACAGAGGAAGAAACTAGACGCTTAATCGCTTGGGTAAAAGAAAAAAAAGAAAATCAGGACTTCCTTTTTTCATTGAAAGACTCTTATGTGTATCTTAATTATGAAAGCGATTGCAAAGGAGTGAATACAGAACATGAATGGCAGAAATTTGCTCAAAAAGTTGGTTTGTCTTGCCAAAAGAGTGTGCTTCCCAAAAAGAATTTGTCATGGAAGCGTTTTCTGTTTTATGCCGCTGCTATTATAATTGTTGCCTTTACGGGTTGGCAGGCCAATTTTTATTATTCTGAGATTATGTCAGTGGATAAGAAGATAACTTTGGAAACAGAAGTAGGGCAGCAGGCTAGAGCAGTATTGCCGGATGGTTCTATAGTGCTGTTGAATGCTTGTTCCAAATTGACTTATTCTTTGGGAGAATGGTTAAATGCACGTAGTGTACAGTTGGATGGTGAGGCTATATTTGATGTGAAGCATAGGGATAATGAACCGTTTTATGTACGTACCCGTCATTATAATATCCGCGTTTTAGGAACTAATTTTAATGTGCTTTCTTATCCAAAAGAACCTAAGGATATTGTGACTTTAAAACATGGGATGGTAGAAATTGATGTGGAAGGTATTGCAGATAATATTACATTGAAACCCGGAGATAGTTTTATCTATAATAATCTTTCCGAAACTTACAAGATCGAAAAGCGCCCGTTGGATCAGATATACGCTTGGGAACATAGGGAAATTATTTTTGAAGGGCATACATTGGAAGATAAAAAAGCAGAATTATCCCGACATTTTGGTTATCAATTTCAAATAGCATCAGAACTGCAACAGCTTAGTTTTAAAGCAACCTTGCGTGATGAAAGTTTGAATGAGTTTCTATCACTGTTATGCAGCGTAGCTCCACAATTATCCTACAGTATAGATGTAGATAATAAGGTTATTCGGTTAACAAAGTTAGAAAAATGAACAAGGTAAGTGTTGCTTTTATAGGTATGGGGTATCGTGGTAAACAACTATTTCGATTATTGCGGAATATACCTTTCTTTCAGATACTGGCAGTTGCTGATCCGGGAGTGGAACCGTCTGAACTGCCTGATATTTCTTGCTATAATCATGGAGAGAATTCCAGTCTTGAAATGTTGGAGAAGCATCATCCGGAGTTGGTGTTTATTGCTTCTCCCTGGCAATATCATGTGCAGCACGCCTTGCTATGTGTGGAGCATGGATGTCATGTGGCTTTGGAGGTTAAGGGCGGACTTTGTCTGGATGAGTATGCCCCGCTGATTGAGTCGGCAGAACGTCGTGGCTGTCATGTATATCCTTTGGAAAACACACTTTTTACACGTGAGAATCTTGCAGTTTTCAATATGGTGAATGAAGGATTGCTGGGTGAGATTGTTTTTATGCGCGGTGGATATCGGCATGACTTGCGTCGATTGCTGTTGGATGATGCGGGTAATATTGGTAATCGTGAAAAAACGGAAAGTGTTTGGAGAGGTAAATATTATCTGGAAGAAAATGGAGACCTTTATCCGACACACGGACTGGCTCCTCTTTGTATGATTGCCGGCATTAATAGAAAAGACAGGATTAAATATCTGACATCGTTTTCATCCAAATCTGCCGGAATGCTGCAACGGATTAAGGAACTGGGTGGAAATACAGATGTCAAGGTATGTATGGGAGATGTTATTGTAACTCAATTGGAAACAGAAGGAGGTATCATTATCTCCTTAGTCCATGATACGACTTTGCCTCGTCCTCGCAGTTTGGATTTTGAAATACAGGGGACAAAAGGAATTTGGCAAGGAGACAGGCGTTCTATTTATATAGAAGGGATCAGTCCTGATGAGGAATGGGAAGATGATCGCTCCTATATTAGCAATTATAACCATTTTTATTGGTGTCGGTGGGGACAAGAGGCATTAAAATTGGATAGGCACCACAGTGGAATGGATTACGTTATGCTGAAAGCTTTGGAGGCGGATTTGAAAAATCAAATTCTCTTTCCTATAACTCTTAAAGATTTGGCTTTATGGACTTCTATTACTCCTTGGTCTAAAATATCTATCCGCGAAAAACGGACAATCTGCCTGTTGGATTGACATAAGAAAATGATTTTTCTCTGATGAAAATTGATAGGAAATGAATACTTAGTCATAATTTCTATTATAGGAATATTCAGTAAATGCCCCTAAAAAGTAAGATGGCATATGAAGATAATAGAGCATAACCACTTCATATGCCATTATTATTGTCATTTTTCTGCGCTTTCTCATATAATTCTATCCGCAAGGACATGAAGTTCTGGAAGAAGTTTGATGACCTCTTCTGATTCTGTGAGTAAAATCATATCATGCTGCTTTAACTGTTCTGCTTTTGATATTGTCTATCTTTTTCCGTATTTCAAAGCCGTCAAATCGCAGTATATACAAAAGAAAAAAGAAGGTGTGTCGTAATGCACGATGCACCTCTTTTTTGTTCATCACTATACAAATCTGTTCATTTTCTTTAAGCTGCGATAATTCGAAGATTTCTTTGATTTATGTGTCTCCAGCATCTAAATAAAGCGACAGTAAGCTCATAAAACCATCCTATCAGCCAGTTCATACCTTCTTTTGTCAGTTTTGCACACATCTTTTTTATATTGAAGGCAATGGCTAGGAAGGCAAAGTCCATGAAGACCTTGTCCTTTCCAAAATGTCGGAAACGTTTGTAGTTCATATTGTTTTTAATTTGTCCGAACACGGCCTCCGGTTCTATGCATCTCTGCCCTCTGTGTTTCAGTCCTTTCTCAGAGCAGAGCAGTTCTTTGGCTCTCCGCTTGTATTGTCTAAGCCTATGATTCAGTTCTATCGTCCTGTTTCCTTTTGCTTTAAAACAGCGGCATCGCAGGGGACAACCTTCACACCTGACAGCTCTGTACCGTGCATTTTCGCTGACATATCCGGATGCGGTTTTCACATTCCTGGTGCCTATCCTCCGCATCCTTTG
>NZ_JBCODG010000088.1:0-17020 GCF_040928965.1 Bacteroides sp. 2201st1_D9_2201SCRN_220225
ATAACAAAGCCCCAGCTTGTGAAAGTCGGGGCTTTGTACGTAAAATAATGAAGGTGTGCATTTTGACACACCTTCTTGTTTTTTTATGCCCGACCTACCCAATAAAACAGCCGTTATATGGTGCCGGTCGGATTTTTTCGCGTATCTTTACCGGATAAAGCGATATTCATCAAAATTCTGATAACTAATGGAAAACAACTCCGACTTAAACAATCAAGCAGCCCAATACACATTGTGCTTCAACACCCGATGCCCGAAAGCCGAAAACTGCCTGCGGCACAGTATGACACAATACACCACGGCGCAAAACATCCGGCTGTCCGTCATCAACCCCCTCTGCTATCCGGCAGCAGGGAAGGAGTGCCCGCACTTCCGCAGCAACAAGAAAATACGGGTGGCATGGGGCTTCAAGAAGCTTTACGATGATATGCCCGCACGCATCTCCCGTGCCATTCACCTCAATCTGGAAGCCATATTCAACCATTCGCCCTATTACCGGTATCGCAACCAGAAGCTGGGACTTACTCCGAAGCAGCAGGAGTGCATCCGCCAGGTATGCCGGAAGCATGGCTGGAAAGAGGAGATACAGTTCGATCGGTACACCGAGGAATACGACTGGTAAGCACACTGTCGGTATTCCACCGCAGGGTAGCCGGCATTCCACCACAGGATACCTCAACTACCGGCAGGTGGTACAGGGAATACCAACCGTTGGTAGCTCTTGTACCACGCAGTGGTACGCGCCGTACCTTAGTAAGGTACTTCTCGTACCAAACTGTGGTATGGACAGTACCAAGCAAAGAAATTTATTGGTACATGCATACAACTGACCGCCAGCAAGGTACACAATATGAATTTACGAACATATTTTCACTATCTTTGTTCCCTGTATCAGCAGGATTATACAAAACGGAAACATGAAATACGGAGTAAACAGAAAAGTATTGCTTATAACCGCCGGAGTGGTATGGATTATAGCCGGGGCCAATATCTTCAGGATAGGAATAATGACATGGCTGACAGATTCCCAATACTGGCTTTTCAAGATAGGAGAGGCCACAGTCGTGTTCCTTCTCTTCTTTTTGTTTGTTTTCAAAAGGCTTTATTACAAGCACACCAAACGTATCGGAGAAAAGAAGAAAGAGAAGAACTGCCCTTTTTCTTTCTTTGACGTAAAAGGCTGGATTGTAATGGTCTTCATGATAACGTTCGGCGTCACGATGCGCTCGTTCCATATATTGCCGGACGCATTTATTTCGGTGTTCTATACCGGGCTGTCGCTTGCGCTCATCTTCACCGGAGTATTGTTTATACGCTATTGGTGGATAAACCGGAAAGGCAATCTCTTTACTCCGCCGCCCGAAGAATAAAAGTGGTGGCGCCGATGGTTACAATGGCTCCGTCTTCAATGCGGATACGGTCTTTGTCACCCAGAATTTCATTGTTCAGGAAAGTGCCCGTCAGGCTGGGGGCGTCGCGCAGGGTATAGATAAGGTTGCCTTGCTTGTTGCGCTTCACATTGATAATGCAGTGCGTACGGTCCATGCTCATGTCCGAGGTTTCTATCGGGACATTGACAACCGTCCCTACGCAGCGGCGGCCGATTTTATTGTCTCCCTCCTGTAGCGGCAGCACTTGCTTGAATCCGAAAACATTCTCAATGACCGTAATGCTTCCGAAGGCTTCCTTGTATTCGGTTTCGTCCGGATTCTCCTCTTTCTGCGGAGCTTTCATCTTTGTCTTGCCCAAACGTATGCTGAACTGCTTCTTACAGTTCTCGCAGACAAATACCAGGGACTGGCCTTCCGTATATTTTGTTTCGTCGAAAGTCAGATAGTTCTCACATTTGGGGCAACGGATACGTTTCATTGAATTGTCGGAATAGTTGATGGTTAATAATTGACTGTGAAGAAAATTATCTTTTCAGAACCCAGGCACTCTTGTATGCTTCATTCTGGCGAATCAGGTTCAAGGCGCGGTATGCCTCTTTTTCCGTGGCACAGGACTGAATGCTGACGCGCATCTTGCCGTCGCCGATAATCGCTTTAGCTCCTGCATAACCTTTGGCAACCAACTGCTGTGCCATGGTGTCGGCGTCTTTTTCAGAACCCACGCTGGCTATGATAATATGATAAGGTGTCTTTACGGCTTGAACGGCAGGAGCGGCAACTGTGGGCGCTGCTTTAGGCTGAGCCGCAATTGTTGCAGTCTGCTGACGGACTTTTACTTCTTTTACGGCAACGGGAGCAACCGGTTTCTTGCCGGCGCTACGGGTGGTTTTCGCCTTCTTACCCGTCTCCTGCTGATGGATGACAATCGGAGTGATGGCCAATGACTGCTTTTCTATCTGCCCGAACAAATCACCGGGCAGCAGCCGCGCATAGTTGGCTTCCATCACTTCGGTGTTTTCTACGGGTGCGGGAAGAAAAAAGAACAGAGCCGCAACGGCAATCATGGCAACGGCATTCGCCAGATAAGAAGTGTTGATTCGCATCCCATACTTACGCTTCTTTTCTTCCCGGACAACCGGTGCGAAAGGAATAGTCTTGCTTCCGTTCCGGCAGGGCTTGTGCAAGACTGCCAGTTCCTGCATTTCAAAACTGCCAAGCCCGTATAAGTAAGGAGTGGTAAGCTTATCATCGTAAGGTGTGAAATCGTAGGAATCATGAATGTTATAGCGCAATTCGCCGATATTGGGCAAATCCGCTTTTCCATTCTCATGAAGAAGAGCCAGCAGTTCTTTCACCGATTTGCCTACAATCCTGGTGGCATCGGAAAAATCCGTATCATACACAGCCATGTAGGATTGTACCAACAGCCCGTCGTTCATCTTCAGTTGCGGATTGAAGCCGATGATGCGGGTAGGGGGCAAAAACGTATTTTCTTCCGCCACTCTCATTGCCGGAGTGTAGTGAGCGACAAATCCGCCCAACCCCGGAACAATGACACAATCATTCTCCAATAATAATGCTTCTATGTGCTGTGCTAATTCAATCATGCTACAAAAGTAGCGGTTTTATCGGATATATGCCACTTTCGGGCTGCTTTTCTTACTAAGAATTTATAAACACGGCAAACTTTGGAAACTCCTTTATCGCCCATGACCGATATATTAGATTTTTTTCCTACTTTTGCACCGTTTTCTACGTTTCTCTTTAATCAGGACTATAAACTATATTATATATTCGATAATGAACACAGATAACTGTCAGCACTTAACCAAATACAGACTATTTGCCGTAATGCGTATTCCTATCTGTTTGTTGGCCATTATTCTTGCAGGTAGCGGTATGGCAACGGCACAGGTTTCGCCTTTTGTGGAATACGGAGCCACCGTGCACACGGGCGACAATACTCCTTTGTGGCAAGTGAGCAACCAACAGGGGCTCGGTTCTATTTACGACAATACGTATATACGGGGCGGACTGGGCTACAAACACCGGCTCGGCAAGTGGAAGTTCGAAGAAAAGCTGGACATGGTAGCAGCCGTGGGCATGAACTTCAAGGGCGATAAAGACATTTTTATCCAGCAGGCCTATATAGATGCACGTTACAAGTGGCTGGGAATTTTTGCCGGAAGCCGCGAGAAAGGCGCTCCATTGCTGAATAACGCTTTGAGTAGCGGCGACATGACATGGTCGGGCAACGCGAGGCCGATTCCGCAAATAATGATAGGCATCCCCGAATACTTGTATGTCCTTCCGCGTTTCGCCATTAAAGGTGAAATCTCTTACGGATGGTTCACCGATAACAACTACCAGGAACGGAAGGTAGGAGCTGGGCATTGGTACACAAAAGACATCAAATATCATCATAAAGAAGGATTTGTCCGCGTCGGCGTGCCCAACGGGAAATGGCAGCTCGACATCGGCATGACGCTCGATACGCAATTCGGCGGAACACTGGTGAATGCGGACGGCAGCATGGTAAATCTGGGCAATACGCTGAAAGATTATTTCAGAGTATTTATCCCCGGCTCCGGCGGTGAAGACAAACCCTGGAACGACAGTAACTTCTATCAGGGCAACTTCCTGGGCAGCGAACAGATAAAGCTGACCCACCGTTCCGATAAATTCTCTATCAGCGCATACCTGTGCAATCATTTCGACGACTTCTCCGCTATGGGCAAGCAGAACGGTTGGGACGGATTGTGGGGACTTGAAATGAACTTCAACAACTTCAAGCCCGTCAATGCGGTTGTGTTCGAGTTCCTGCAGACCACCAATATGAGCGGTCCGCTGCACGGCTTGCACGAACCCGAAGAAGGCCCCGTACACAAGACCGGCGGTTCCGACAACTATTACAACAACGGCCTTTACCCCGGCTGGGCGCATTGGGGCATGATGATAGCCAATCCTCTGATTGCTTCGCCTATCTATAACCAGGACGGTGACATGACGTTCAAGTACAACCGCATAAAAGCGCTGCACATCGGCTGGAGCGGACAAATAACTTCCGAATGGAGCTACATAGCCAAAATGAGCCACAACAGAACATGGGGTACTCCCGGTGCTCCCACACTGGATATTCTGGAGAACTTTTCGGCCTATGCCTCGTTCTCTTATTCTCCCGAAAGATGGAAAGGCTGGAATTTCAACGCCTCTCTCGCTTTGGACATGGGAGATATATACGGAGACAACTTCGGATTTCAAATGAAAATACATAAAACATTCTAAAGCAATGAACTACATACAGACAGAAATTGACGGCGTATGGATCATCGAACCGAAAGTGTTCAATGATGCACGCGGCTACTTCATGGAAGCCTTTAAGGAAGAAGAATTCCGTGCCAATATCGGCGATGTACATTTTGTACAGGACAACGAATCAAAATCCTCTTTCGGCGTACTGCGCGGGTTGCATTACCAGAAAGGCGAATACAGCCAGGCGAAACTGGTACGTGTCATAAAAGGTAAAGTTTTGGATGTTGCGGTCGATTTACGCCGTTCTTCTCCTACGTTCGGCAAGTACGTCAGCGTGGAACTGAGCGAAGAGAACAAGCGTCAGTTCTTTATTCCCCGCGGATTTGCCCATGGCTTTCTGGTACTGAGCGAAGAGGCAATCTTTACCTACAAAGTAGATAACGGTTATGCTCCGCAGGCGGAAGCGTCGATTCGCTTCAATGATGAAACCATAGGCATCGACTGGCCGGTTGCGGAATCTCAGTTCATATTATCGGAGAAAGACGGACATGCCGTATCTTTCAAAGATGCGGAATATTTTGAATAAGATATGAAGATAGCCATTGTTGGTACGGGGTACGTCGGTTTGGTAACCGGTACTTGTTTTGCTGAAATAGGTGTCAATGTCATTTGCGTCGACACAAACAGCGAAAAGATAGAAGCATTGAAGCAGGGTATTATCCCAATCTACGAAAACGGATTGGAGGAAATGGTAAACCGGAACGCGAAAGCAGGACGCCTGCAATTCACGACTTCTCTGGAAAGTTGCCTGAACGAAGTGGATGTTATATTCAGCGCCGTGGGTACTCCGCCCGACGAGGATGGCAGTGCAGACCTGAGTTATGTGCTTGAAGTGGCGCGTACCATCGGGCGTAACATGACGAAATATGTATTGGTGGTAACCAAAAGCACCGTGCCCGTAGGCACCGCCGGAAAGGTGCGCATGGCTATCCAGGACGAATTGGATAAGCGGGGAGTACAGATAGACTTCGATGTAGCTTCCAATCCCGAATTTCTGAAAGAAGGAAATGCGGTAGCAGACTTCATGAGCCCCGACCGGGTAGTGGTGGGAGTGGAGTCCGAACGTGCAAAGAAACTGATGAGCAAACTTTACAAACCGTTTCTGCTGAACAACTTCCGCGTTATCTTCATGGATATTCCGTCTGCCGAAATGACCAAATACGCAGCCAACTCCATGCTTGCCACCCGCATCAGCTTCATGAACGACATTGCCAACCTGTGCGAACTGGTGGGAGCCGACGTCAATATGGTACGCAGCGGCATCGGTTCCGATACGCGTATCGGCCGTAAGTTCCTCTATCCGGGCATCGGATATGGCGGTTCGTGCTTCCCGAAAGACGTAAAGGCATTAATCAAGACCGCCGAACAGAACGGTTACCGGATGCGTGTGCTCCAGGCTGTAGAGGAAGTCAATGAAAAGCAGAAAAGCATCTTGTTTGAAAAACTACAACGCCACTTCAACGGCGATTTGCGCGATAAGACAATTGCCTTGTGGGGATTGGCTTTCAAGCCGGAAACAGACGACATGCGCGAGGCGCCTTCGCTGATTCTGATTGACAAGTTGCTGAATGCCGGTTGTAAAGTGCGTGTGTACGATCCGGCTGCCATGACGGAGTGCCGCCGCAGGATAGGCGACAGCGTCTGCTATGCCACCGATATGTACGATGCCGCACTCGATGCGGATGCCTTGATGCTGGTGACGGAATGGAAAGAATTCCGCCTGCCGTCATGGGCCGTTATCAAAAAAGCCATGAGAACCCCGGTGTTACTGGACGGTCGTAATATCTACGAAAAGAAAGAAATAGAAGAACTTGGATTTACCTACCACTGTATAGGTAAATAAAGGAAGGAGATAGACATGAAAAAACTCGTAATAGAGTTGTGCTGCGTCATAGCGTTGGCTGCATGCGGTAATGGTAAAGAGCAAAAAACAGTCGAAGAAGACGCTATGGCCAAGGCTCTGCTTCAGGGTGTCTGGATAAATGATGAAACCGAACTGCCCCTGATGCGTATAGAAGGAGATACCATATACTATGCCGATCCTCAGAATATCCCCGTATCATTCAAGATTATACGAGATACGATGTATGTGTACGGCAATCATACCGTGACTTACAAGATTGACCGACAGACAGAATACAGCTTCTGGTTTCATTCATTGGCGGATGAGATTATAAAACTGCATAAATCGGAAAATCCGGAGGATATACTCGCCTTTGATAACAAGGAAGTGGAAGTCATACCCACCACGGAAGTGGTGAAAAAGGACAGCGTAGTGATGTACAAAGGCACACGCTACCGGGGATATGTGTACGTCAACCCTTCGACAATGAAAGTTATCCGCTCATCCTATTCAGAGGGTGGCATCAGCGTGGACAATGTCTATTATGACAATGTCATACATATTTGCGTGTATGAGGGCAGACGAATGTTGTATGGCAAAGACATTACCAAGAAGGCATTTACCGGCATCTTTCCCGAAGATATTCTGAGCCAGATGATTCTTGCCGATATGAATTTTATGGGAGTTGATAATAAAGGCTACCAATATCAGGCAACCTTACGCGTGCCGGAAAGCTCCGTATATAGTCTGGCAGATATTACCATCGGATTCGATAATCGGATGGACATAAAAAAAGCGGAATAAATTCCGCTTTTTTTATTATTCCTGCTTCTTTGCCTGAGTGGGCTTTTTGCTGCCGTCCCTGCGTTTGTTATTATTTCTGTTGCCGCCTTTGCCGGTTCCGTTGTTCCGGCGTCCGCCGCCTTTAAAGCTGCTGCGTTTGCGTCCGTCATTGGAGCGCGGCTTGTATTCGGGAGCTTCACCCAACTCTTCCGGCACAGGTATCTTATAGATTTCTTTTTCCAGGAAATTCTCTATGCTCTTGAAATTCGTCTGTTCCTTTTCATTGACGAAAGTAAGGGCTACACCGTCATTGTTGGCACGTGCCGTACGTCCGATGCGGTGCACGTAATCTTCACTGTCATGCGGCACATCATAATTGATAACCAGACGGATGTCATCTATATCGATACCGCGCGCCACAATATCGGTGGCAACCAGAATATTGATTCGTCCCGCCTTGAACTCGTACATTACTTCCTCACGCTGCGCCTGCTCAAGGTCGGAGTGCATTTCCCCAACGTTCAGCTTCATTTGCTTCAGGGCTTTGGCCACCTCTTTCACCTTCAACTTGGAAGAAGCGAAGATAATGACACGTTCGGGTGTCTGCTCGGCGAAAAGACTGCGGATGATACCCAATTTCTGGTTCTCATAGCATATATAGGCAGCCTGTACGATTTTCTCGGCAGGTTTGGAAACGGCAAGTTTCACTTCTGCCGGATTATGCAGAATGTTTTGCGCCAACTGTTGTATCTTGGCAGGCATCGTAGCCGAAAACATAATGGTCTGACGCTCCTTAGGCAGGAATTTCACAATCTGCATAATGTCATCATAAAATCCCATATCGAGCATACGGTCTGCTTCATCCAAAATGAAATAGGAAACGCGTGAAAGGTCTACATATCCCAGACTGAGATGAGCTATCAGACGTCCCGGAGTAGCGATTACAACATCCGCTCCCAAAGTCAGTCCTCTTTTTTGCTGCTCGAAAAGCACTCCGTCATTACCGCCGTACACGGCCACGCTGCTCACCGGCATGAAATAGGAGAAACCTTCCATCTGCTGGTCTATCTGCTGAGCCAGTTCCCGTGTAGGGGCCATTACTATACAGTTGATGGAATCTTCGGGATGCCCGCCTTCTGAAAGCTTGTTCAATATAGGTAACAGATAGGCAGCTGTTTTTCCGGTCCCGGTTTGTGCAACAGCTATCAAATCCCGGCCTTCGAGTATAACAGGTATTGATTTTTCTTGTATCGGAGTGCACTCGTCAAAGCGCATTGCGTCCAGTGCTTCAAGCACATTGTCATTTAAATTTAGTTCAGAAAACTTCATGTATTTCTTTATATTTGCTGCAAAGATAATGCAAACCGGGGGCAGAACAAAATAAGCCCGCTTAAAAAACAGGCTCCTATGATAATTAATTATCGCAGGAGCCTGTGAATTTTATCGTACGGACTTATTTTACCGCGGAATATCTATATAGGAATCCTTGAATCCCAAGAAATAAAGCACTCCGTCCAAGCCGATGGTATTAATGGACTGCTTGGCATTTGCCACAACTTTAGGCTTGGCATGAAAAGCGATGCCCAATCCGGCTATCCCCAGCATCGGCAAGTCATTGGCTCCGTCACCTACTGCAATGGTCTGTGCTATATCCACTTTCTCAACCTGCGCTATCAGACGCAGCAGTTCCGCTTTGCGTTTGCCGTCCACCACATCGCCGAGATAACGTCCGGTCAGTTTGCCATTCTCTATTTCCAGTTCATTGGCATATACATAGTCAATGCCGTATTTCTGCTGGAGATAATGCCCGAAGTAAGTGAAACCACCTGAAAGAATAGCTATTTTATAACCATATTTCTTCAGAACATACATCAGTCGGTCGACCCCCTCCGTAATAGGCAGGTTCTCGGCAATCTCCTGCATGACAGACTCGTCCAATCCTTTCAATAATGCCACCCGTTCGCGGAAGCTCTCCGTAAAGTCTATTTCTCCCCGCATGGCACGTTCCGTGATAGCCTTTACCTGCTCGCCGACACCTGCACGAATGGCCAGTTCGTCGATAACTTCGGTCTCTATCAGTGTGGAGTCCATATCAAAACAGATAAGGCGGCGCATACGGCGATACATATTATCCAGTTGGAAAGAGAAATCCATTTCCAGCTCACTGGCCAGCCGCATCAGTTCTTCTTGCATGCCGATACGGTCTTTAGGGGTGCCTCGTACGGAAAATTCAATGCAGGCACGCGTCTTTGTATCACATTCGTCCAACGGAATACGTCCTGTAAGACGTTTGATGGCATCAATGTTCATTCCTTGCTCCGCCAGAATACGGGTCACCGCCGAAATCTGACGGGCAGACAACTTACGTCCGAGCAACGTGAGAATGTAACGGTTCTTGCCCTGCATGCTCACCCAGTCCTCATATTCTTTTGCTGTAATAGGGTAGAAACGGATGGTGACACCCAAGGACGATGCCTTGAAAAGCAGCTCTTTCATGATAAAGCCGGAATGTTGTTCTTCCGTCTTACATAAAATACCTAACGACAGGGTGTTATGGATGTCGGCTTGTCCGATGTCAAGGATAGTTGCATCGTACTTGGCAAGAATTTCTGTAACCGAAGCCGTCAGTCCCGGACGGTCTTCACCTGTTACGCGGATCAGGATAAGTTCTGTACTTAATGGTTTCATAAGTTGTCTATTAATAGGATAACAAGCCACAAAAGTAAGGAAAAATCCCGCCTTTTATGCTAAATAACATAAAAAATTGCACTGAAAAAGTGAGAAAATCGCTTGTTTATTTGGAAGTTTCTTTAAGAATTACTTACCTTTGCACCCGATTTCAGAATTAAAGGCTTTGAGTATCAATGAATTCCTCTCATTGCAAGGTCTGAGAAGATGACATTCCGGGAAGAAATCACTGCCAAAAAGGACAGTCCCGGATAGTATTAACCAAAATCGTGTTACATGAAATATGTAAAATGGATTTTTGTTGTATTACTAATTGGTTCCTTGACTTCTTTTGTAGAAAAAGACAAACCGACCGGCGGTTTGAATGTGGGTGACATAGCCCCGGACTTCAAAATCCAATCTATGTCTGCCGGGCAACCGTTAGCCGAACTTTCGGACATGAAAGGCAAATATGTGTTGCTTAGCTTTTGGGCAAGTTATGACGCGCACTCCCGGATGCAAAACGCGAGTTTGAGCAATGTGCTTCGTTCCGCTTCCCGCAATGAAAATGTAGAAATGGTTTCCGTCTCATTCGATGAGTATCAGTCTATCTTTAAGGAAACCGTTCGTAAGGACCAAATAGTTACGCCCACCTGTTTCGTGGAAACTAAAGGCGAGTCCTCCGGCTTATTCAAGAAATATCGCTTAGGTCGCGGATTTACTAACTATTTACTGGATGAAAATGGTGTGATTATTGCCAAAAACATCTCTGCTGCAGAGCTTTCGGCTTACTTGAATTAAGCGCTTCAATGCACAGCATGGCAATGAAGGGATTAAAGAACCTGTAAGAAGAAAGTGGGGATTCTTCCGACAAAGGCGGTCTGTCCGCCTGAAAAGAAAGAAGAACAAAACAAAAGAGGAAATGAATACAACAAAAAAGCCGTCCCGCACTTGTGGAAACACAAGAGCGGGACGGCTTCTTATTTTTTACACTATTCTGTGGTATGCTTTGACAACAGCTTTCTACAGTTGCCTACTTCGGCGCTTTCTTATACAAATAGAATGCTATGAATGCATAAAGCAGGTTCGGTATCCATACCGCTATGACGGGCGGCACATTACCATTCACTGCAAATGTAGAGGCAATCGTCTGGAACAGGATATACGAGAAACTTAATCCCAAACCTATGCCCAAGTGCAATCCCATGCCGCCTTTTGTCTTTTTCGAAGAAAGAGATACGCCAATCAGCGTCAGGATAAACGAGGCAAAAGACATGGCTATGCGTTTATGATATTCTATCTCGAACTCCTTGATATTGGCAAAACCGCGTTGCCGTTGCCGGTCTATGTACTCGCTCAACTGAGGGCTGGTGAGCATTTCCTGCTGGTTTTTCATTATGAGGAAGTCGGCAGGTTCCATAAAGAGAATGGTATCCAGCCGCTCTCCTTTAACGATGCTTTCGCGCATACCGTCCATTTCACGGATCATGTAGTCCTTCACCTTCCATTTGTGGACGGCTGCTGTATCGTAAGTAATGCTGCGTGCGGTAAGATGGGACACTAACTGTTTGTCCTTAAACTTATCGAGCGAAAAGCGGTAACCCGTTTTGCTGTAATCCTCAAAGCGCTCTATATAGGCAATGACTCCCGAATCGACCTCCAACTGAATATTGCGGGCTGTGGTGGACTTGCGGGGCTTATAGTATTTATCCTCAAAATTAAGTCGCGTAACACTGCCTTTAGGAATGACATACGAACCGAGACAGAACGTAGTGATTGCGATAATAGCCGCTGACACCATATAAGGACGCAGCATGCGCTTAAAACTCATTCCCGTAGAGAACATTGCGATAATCTCCGAGTTCTCCGCAAGTTTGGAAGTAAAGAAGATTACTGCGATGAAGACAAACAGCGGACTGAACAGATTGGCAAAGTAGGGGATGAAGTTCATGTAGTAATCGAAGATAATGGCTTGCCATGGCGCTTCATGAGACATGAAGCGGTCCATTTTTTCATTAAAGTCGAATACTACGGCGATAGAAATAATCAGGGCTATGGCAAACACGTATGTTCCCAGGAACTTCTTGATGATGTACCAGTCCAACCGCTTGAGGAACTTATTTTTCCCGACAGGCAGCTTGATGTCTTTCAGCATCTTCCAGTCAATCTTTCTCATAATCTTGTCGATACACGTTGTACCATCATCGGTTTCCATGTAGAGAAATCACCGGCAATAATATGCTTGCGGGCTTCACCGGCAAGCCAAAGGTAAAATGCCAGATTGTGAATGGAAGCAATCTGCATGGCCAGCAACTCCTGTGCATGGAAGAGGTGGCGCAGATAGGCCTTACTATATAATGTATCTACGTAAGATGCACCGTCTGCCTCAATAGGAGAGAAGTCGGTTTCCCATTTCTTGTTACGCATGTTGATGATACCGTCTTTTGTAAACAGCATACCGTTGCGTCCGTTACGTGTAGGCATTACGCAGTCGAACATGTCAACTCCGCGTTCGATGCCTTCCAGAATGTTCACAGGTGTACCTACACCCATCAGATAACGAGGCTTGTCCTTCGGCAGTATCTCATTCACCAGCTCTATCATTTCGTACATCTTCTCCGTAGGTTCGCCCACAGCCAAACCGCCGATGGCATTGCCCTCGGCTCCTTTGGAGGCTATGAACTCGGCCGAGCGCTTGCGAAGGTCGGGATAAACACACCCCTGCACGATAGGGAAAAGAGCCTGATGATAGCCGTATTTGGGTTCCGTTTCATTGAACCGCGTGATACAACGGTCCAGCCAACGATGCGTCATTTCCATGGACTTCTTGGCATAGGCATACTCTGCATCACCCGGAGTACACTCGTCAAAAGCCATCATGATGTCTGCCCCGATGGTACGTTCAATATCCATTACCCTTTCCGGAGTGAAAATGTGTTTGCTTCCGTCGATGTGCGAACGGAACTCAGCACCTTCTTCACGCAACTTGCGGATACCTGCCAAGGAAAAGACCTGAAAACCGCCGCTATCGGTCAGCATCGGACGGTCGAAGTCGTTGAACTTGTGCAATCCGCCGGCTTTTTCAATAACATCCAATCCGGGACGCAAATAAAGATGATAGGTATTACCTAATATTATCTGCGCCTTTATATCTTCTTTCAACTCTGTCAAATGCACGCCTTTTACGGTTCCCAACGTACCTACCGGCATAAAGATAGGCGTTTCAATCTGTCCGTGGTCGGTGGTAATCAAACCTGCACGGGCATTTGTCTTGCTGTCTGTATACTGTAACTCAAATGTCATTCTTCTTACTTTTCTATCTTTTCTTTTTTAACGGACAAGTCAATGGCATCAGCTACCTTTTCATCAGTCAGCGCAATGGCAAACACTTCTTTTACGTCTTTCACATAGTGGAAAGTCAGTCCTTTCAGATAAATTTCCTGTATCTCTTCAATGTTCTTACGATTCTCGTCGCTGAGGATAATCTCCTTGATACCGGCACGTTTGGCAGCCAGAATCTTTTCCTTGATACCACCTACGGGAAGAACTTTTCCGCGCAGCGTGATTTCGCCTGTCATGGCAAGATTGGCCTTTACTTTTCTCTGCGTAAGTGCGGATGCCAGCGAAGTAGCCATTGTTATACCTGCCGACGGGCCATCTTTGGGGATAGCTCCTTCGGGAACATGAACATGGATATTCCAATTGTCGAAAATCTCTTCATCAAGATTCAGCAGCGAAGCATGAGACTTGATATACTCCAATGCCAGCATAGCCGATTCTTTCATTACATCACCCAGGTTTCCGGTCAGTGTCAAGCGACCGCCTTTACCGCGGCTGAGACTGGTTTCGACAAACAGAATCTCACCGCCGACAGCAGTCCATGCCAAGCCCGTAACTACACCGGCATATTCATTGCCTTGATATTTGTCGCGTGTATATTCGGGAGCACCCAGGAATTCGTACAAATCGCCCGGCTTGATTTCTGTTTTTGCGAAATAGCCGTCCGTGGCATATTGGCGAGCCGATTTGCGAAGAATTTTTCCAATCTTCTTTTCCAATTCACGTACACCGCTTTCACGGGTATAAGACTCGATGATTGCTTCCAACGTATTCTTTGGAATCTTGATATCGCTCTTCTTCATACCGTTTGCTTCCAGCTCTTTCGGAACCAAGTGGCGACGGGCAATTTCTATCTTTTCTTCGGTTATGTAGCCGCTTACTTCAATCAACTCCATACGGTCGAGCAACGGCCCCGGAATTGTGTTCAGATTATTGGCGGTAGCAATGAACATCACCTTCGACAAGTCATAATCCACATCCAGGAAGTTGTCGTGGAACGTAGTATTCTGTTCCGGATCAAGCACTTCGAGCAGAGCGGAAGAAGGGTCGCCCTGACGGTCGGCACTCACCTTGTCTATCTCGTCCAATATAAATACGGGATTGGAAGAACCGGCTTTAACCAGACTCTTGATAATACGTCCGGGCATTGCTCCGATATACGTCTTGCGGTGTCCGCGTACTTCCGCTTCATCATGTACGCCACCCAAGGACATACGGATATACTTCCGCTTCAAAGCAGCCGCTATAGAGCGCCCCAAAGAGGTCTTACCCACACCCGGAGGACCATACAGACAGATGATAGGCGACTTCATATCTCCTTTCAGCTTCAATACGGCAAGGTGCTCCAATATACGCTCTTTTACCTTCTCCAAGCCGTAATGGTCTTTATTCAACGTCTTCTCTGCATTAGTCAGGTTCAGATTATCCGTTGTATAAACGCCCCACGGCAAACTCATCATAGTCTGCAAGTAGTTCAGTTGCACACTGTAATCGGGCGATTGCGGATGCATGCGCTCCAACTTATCCACTTCTTTCAGGAATGTACTTTTTACTTCTTCATTCCATTTTATGGTTTCAGCTTTTTTGCGCATTTCTTCCAGCTCCTGCTCCTGGCTGCCACCACCCAATTCATCCTGAATGGTTTTAATCTGCTGTTGCAGGAAATATTCGCGCTGTTGCTGGTCTATATCCTCGCGGGCGCGCATTTGGATAGACTCCTTGATCTCGGCAAGCTGCACTTCCCGATTCAAAATCTCAAGCAAACGATAAGTGCGGGCACGCAATGCGTCAATACGCAGCAACTCTATCTTTTCATCCTTCTTCAAAGGCAGATTGGTACAGATAAAATCTACCAAAAACATCGGGTTATTAATGTTTTTGATGGCAAATGCAGAGTCTTGCGGAAACATTTCCGAGGATTTTATGTAACGCACGGTCAAATCCTTACATGCTTCTACCAATGCCTGAAATTCCTTGTCATCTTTAGCAGGTATCTCTTCATTGAGGGTAGTTACACGCCCTTTCAAATAAGGAGCCACTTCCATTATTTCTTTCAACTCAATGCGTTTGGAACCTTGCAGAATAACAGTCGTTGTCTGATCCGGCATTTCCAATACACGGACAATCTTGGCAACCGTACCGATTGTATGCAAGTCCTCAAGTACAGGCTCCTCCGTATCAGCGGCTTTCTGACACACTACAGCTATATATGAACTTTTCTTTTCTGCCTCACGCACCAATTTTAAGGAAGACTTTCTTCCAACGGATACCGGCATAAACACACCCGGAAACAAAACCATGTTCCGAAGAGGCAATACCGGAAGGATTTCATCAACCTCAATATCCATCAATTGTTCTTCATTCCCCTCAAAATCAGCAATTACAGAAAATGCATTTTCATTCCTATCTTCGATATCACTAAAGTAATTTCTTTTCTTCATTTCATTCTTTTTAGTTTATGTCATATTGGCAGGCCAATAAGGCGCTTGCAAAGTTAGCTATTTCTTCTGTATAAACGGGTGTCCTTTCTTTAAAAAGACAAAAACGATGCCAAAATTGCCGTTATTTTGTCGGCTTTGATTATTTTTGAGTCCGATTAACAAAGACAAATATGCCGAATCCTTATTTTCAGTTCAAACAATTTACCGTCCGACACGACAAATGTGCCATGAAGGTAGGTACAGACGGGGTGTTATTAGGAGCGTGGGCTCCGGTTCAAGATGTTAAACGGATTCTTGATGTAGGAGCGGGTAGTGGCTTAATATCCTTACAATTAGCACAGCGTAATCCGGAAGCGGTAATTACCTCTGTCGAGATAGATCCGGCAGCGGCGGCACAAGCCCAAGAGAATATTCAATCGTCCCCCTGGAGCAATCGGATGGAAGTTGTATGCTGCGACTTCCGCAAGTATCACCCGGAAGATAAATTCGACCTGATCGTTTCCAACCCGCCTTATTTTGTTGACGCCCTGAGATGCCCTGACAATCAGCGCTGCATGGCACGGCACACGAGTGAGCTGAACTATGAACTTCTTTTTGGGCATTCGGCGCACTTATTATCGGAACAGGGAGTTATAAGCATTATCATTCCGGCCGAAGTTGAAAGAACAGTGATTGATACGGCCTGGAAATATAATTTTCATCCACATCGCCGTTTGCATGTTTTTACCAAACCCGGAAAACCTTGCCGGCGCGTGTTGCTGACTTTCGGCCGGCAAAGCATATCATGTATTGAGGACAGTCTTTACATAGAAGGAGAGAAACACGAACAATTTACCCCGGAGTACATTGCGCTGACCAAAGACTTTTATTTAAAGATGTAATGTTCTTGATAACTCATAAAGAATAAAGAAAGTCTCTATGGATAGTAGGAAAATGTATTGCCAACAAATAGTCCGGCTACTATTCTTAATTCGTTAAACAGTTATTGCCCTTGCGTCAGACATCTGTTATCTTTGCGTTAGACGGCTGTTTAACGAAAGGGCAACAGATGTCTGACGAATTATTATTTGCAGTCAAAGGCAGTAATAAATGCGAAATAAGGTCTAATGGATTATTGTAACCCGTCATAATTTATACATAACAACAAGAACCCCTTAGGGTAAAACATGGGTCAATGTAAAAACCTGAGGGGTAATATTTGTAAAAATCCTATCTTTGCATAAAACTAACTCAGAAATCTTATG
>NZ_JBCODG010000089.1:0-16594 GCF_040928965.1 Bacteroides sp. 2201st1_D9_2201SCRN_220225
GAAAGCCTGAGAAAATATTCCGAGAACTGGCAGCTACGGAACGAACTGAAGAATCAGGCAGTCTCACAGCTTAAGCAAGAAGTGCTGCATGGAGAGCTCAAAGAGGAAAGACGCCTATACACAAACACTTTCCGTCTCTACAGGTTCGTA
The DNA here is from genome assembly GCF_040928965.1 of Bacteroides sp. 2201st1_D9_2201SCRN_220225. Lineage (NCBI taxonomy): Bacteria > Pseudomonadati > Bacteroidota > Bacteroidia > Bacteroidales > Bacteroidaceae > Bacteroides > Bacteroides sp. 2201st1_D9_2201SCRN_220225. The sequence goes on from NZ_JBCODG010000089.1 coordinate 151, forward strand.
GTGAATCCAAAGAAAGCCATCATCCGGGAATTAAAGAAAATGGGAACGGATCTGCTTACCGGAAGGGAGAGGTAAGCGGCCGTTCCCATCCAGATATGTTTCAAATAAACAGAAAAGAACTCATCCAAAGCCTAATTCAACGTTCTACATATTGCCTATCAGCTCCACTTGCAGAAACCAATGCTTACAAACTTATCGTCGATTGTAACATATTCATGGGTATTGATACAATGGTTCCCATCCCCAATAATCTTTATATATTTGACAAAACAACACAAAAAACAGTGTTTGCATCTGCAATCAATGAATATCTTAAGAAAGAATGTATCAATATCTTCAGAGATTTAAATGCCAATGATTTTAAAAATTCATTAGAGAAACAAGTACTTACCTATACTAAAGGAAATGTAGAAAGAAGCTTTGAACGCATTCTTTCCCCAACAGGTTGGGGATTAAAAGAATATGTCCCACTAAAAAAAAGGATATTAATTTAGGAGTAGAAATATAATAGTTCTAAACCTATTTATAATTTAAGACACCATTTCCTAAAAGTAAATATTAATACTTATATAAATGGTGTCTTATTATATTTAAAGTAATATAAAGCATCAATCAAATATCTCTCATTGAAATATTATATTAGTAATTATTGAACCGTCAACAATTTTATCTGACACCAAATGAAAGGATCTTTATTCATCATCAATACTTCAAGAAAATTATAATTACTTAGTAATAAATGCAACTACAATTATAATACATCCCTTTTATTTAAATGCCTTTATTTTTTCATGAACAAAGAAATTTTTAAATAGGGACATTCAGTAAATAGTATAAAATTAGCCAACTAATTCATACACAAAGCCTTTCGAATTAGTTGGCTTTTTTGTATCTTTAGGTATTCCCCCGAAAATAAGGTTTGGCAGCCAAAACGGGGGAAATTCCCCAACTAAGATATGGCTAAGATACAAAATATTTCGGAAATTCACCCAGTTTTGGGCTTTACAGAATTTGATGTTTTGGAAAAATATCGCAAGAGTTTTCATGAGAGTGAGCTTGGCAGACTTCATTCGGTCTTTCCGTTTGAGCATATGGCGAAAGCCGCAGGTCTGTCTGAACGTCATCCGGGTCGCAGGAATATATTCAGTCCTTGCGCAAAGAAAGGAAGGCTTCAAGGACAAGGATGCTCAAACGTCGTATGATCGGACTTCTTGAAAAACTCCTCATACAGAGAGATGAGATTCATCGGAAGTACGAAACCTTCCTCCGGTATACCCCGGAGTACCAGAAGCGTCTTTCCATCATCAGAAAGGTTCTTGTACAGGAAAAGGAAATCTTTGAAGGGCGGAAAGTCAGTGACCGCATCGTCAGCATCGACCGTCATTATGTACGTCCAATAGTAAGAGGAAAGGAAACAAAATCTGTTGAATTCGGTGCAAAGGTTAACAGTATACAGATAGACGGTATATCGTTCATCGAACAACTCTCGTTCAAGGCATTCAATGAGGGGATACGGCTTAAGGACTGTATCCGTATGCAGCAGAAGCTCATGAATGTGAGGGTAAGATGTGTAGCTGCAGACTCTATATACGCCAATAATGCCAACAGAAAGTTCTGTACAAAATATGGGATATCCACTTCTTTCGTACGCAAGGGAAGGGCAGCAAAGGATGAGCCCTTGAGAAAGGTGCTCAGAAGTGAACTCTCAAAAGAAAGGGCCACCCGGCTTGAAGGAAGCTTCGGTACTCAAAAGCAACATTACTCACTCGCAAGGATAAAGGCACGGAACAGGAAAACCGAAATCCTTTGGATTTTCTTTGGAATACATACGGCAAATGCCATACTCATGATAGACAAGATCAGGAAACGATCGGATAAAGCGGCATGACACGAATTTACAGACAGGATCAGAAGAGGTCATCAGACTTCTTCCGAAACATCATGTCCAACAAATAGGATTATATGAAAAAAAACAGAAAAAGGGCAATAAAAATGACATATGAAGTGGGTATACTCTGTCATCTTCATATGTCATTTTATTATAGGGGACATTTACTGAATATCCCTACTTTATGTATGAAGGTACTGTTCTCAATTTTGTGTAAATGAATTATTTAGCTGATTTTATACTATTTACTGAATGTCCTCAATTATTAAAAATTTACCGGACAGCAATAATCAGCAATGAGACAGCAATGACTAAATAGCTCTAATGGAATTAAAAAATTATCTATTTTTACTTTTCAGTCTATTTATAGTCTTAATAACTTCGTTCATTACTTTTTTCTTGGAAGTTTGGAATGTTTCAAGTTCCTTAATGATATTTGCCTTATTATGGTATAAATTATACCAACCTAATGTTTCGGCAGCTGCTATACGAAGTTCTTCTTCTTGACTTTCATTTTTGACAATATTCAGTAATGGCTCAATGGCTTTAGTGATAGGTTTATTTCGGAACCGACTTATTTCGCTTTGTATCTGCTTGGTAGTACTTTCCGGATTGCCAATAAGTGCAAAATCCCTTTCAAGTCCTTTCTTTTGGCGAGGAAAGTATTCCAACAATTCATTCACATAGGAAGAATCGTAGAAAGACCAACCGGCAGCCTGTTTTTTCAATTCATTCAAAGCCATATCATGGTCGAATGTATTGATAGCACTAAAGATTCTGAAACGATGGCGGTTTTCATGTCCGCGCAACAGATAGCTTTCTATCCATGCCGGCAACAATTCCGGATTGCAGTTCTTTTCAACATATTCCACCGCATAACGACGGATCAGTTCATAACTGTCATTCATGGCTGTCTGCAATACATCGGCAACTTCTGTCGGATAGTTCAAAGCTAATAGGCGTAATGCTTCCAACCGCACTACGAAATAGTTCGATTCGTAGTAACTTTTCTTCAGCAGTTCAACGAGCCCACTATAATTTGCCATTGACAATTGACGGAGCGCCATTGCCTGCATGTCAGCCATAGGGGAATTCAGCTGTTTTTTCCAGAATGTAACATTTCCTTCCTGCACAACTAAAGCCTGGTTGATGTCCATATCCAGCCCGGCATTATTGGTGAAATGAAAAGTCGGGTCACCGATCAGATGATTTTCCAAGAAGCAGGTAAAACGGGTGAACTGCCCGATGCGCATACCGGCAGCTAACAAGCCGAGAAATTCATCCGGCCATTTATCTTGAATGGTGTTAACCGTACATCCCATAGTAGCAATGGTCTTACCCTTATTAAATATGTAAGAGCCTACAATGTTGTCATCCAAATGGAAAGAACCGTTGAAACAAGCATCGAACAGTATAAAACGCGCATTAGGGGTCAAAAGACGAATATCTTCAGTATAGATATCCATATTACGGTTTACTATGGAATCCGATTTTATTTTCTCCTCATCGAAAGCTTCCGCACACCAACTTTCAGGTACCCCATACTGCTTGGCATATTCTTTGATAGCAGCTTCACGCCCATGCTTCTTGGCATATGAAGGCACCTTGCTTCGCAAGAATATTTTGGCATTCTCAATACTCAAATTAATACCGGAACCATTTTCATAGCCATTGATATACTGCATGGTGGGGCCACCATGATGATGGAATAGCATGACATCTAATCCTTCGCGCTGAATCTCGTTCAAGTATAATGGTTTCATCGGATAGAGCATGTCAAAATCATAGAACTTCACCGTATTGCCCGATTTGAATATTTGCGGTAATTGCTCACGTAAGGCCATTTGCTCACCGCTCCATGCCAAAGGATCTTCGGAATTGTAACCATGGCCGCGGGCCATAGTCAGTTGGTCAAATGCATTTTGCTTTGCTTTTTCGGCAACAGCCTTTTTTAAGTAATCGCGTAGCATCTGATACCGGTTCTCCCCTTCTAAATGCAATGGACGGATACGGGCCGAATAAATATCCGGTGAAATATACTGTTTAGAATCAGCACGCAATGTCATATAATGATAGTCAGGCATCAAACTGTCTTGTTTAATATAATCAAATTTTAATCCGAAGTCATCATAATAACGGTCGGAAGGAATGCTTGATTTCTGCCAATTGGCTTTGGGAGACCTTTTGAAAGCCGAAGATAGATGATGTGCATCACGAATCATTGGAATAGGGATGTCACCTATAAATACGCAACCCTCCAAAGGCGTTTTCTCATTCTCATGCAATTTGACAAGCTGCTCACGAATAGGTTCTGGCCTTTTCCAATCATCAATCAGCAAGTAAGTACCTAAGCCCTCTTTTTCTATACTGGTACGATAAGCATCAATTTCACTTTTCGCTTCATCATAACTTTTCTGATCGACTACAATTGCAAAAGTAGTCTTTGTTTTTATACTAGGATGTACAACTGTTTGCGCCTGCATATCCTGTAAGCACAAAGTGGTAATTGCCCAAAGGATGTATTTCTTCATATTTATAAACTTAATCTTTTGATTGTCTGTTCAAGTTCTGCTTTTAAATCTTCCGGAAGATTGGCTGTTTGTTGCATCTTCTTTATTTCTTCAAGAATGTGTGGACGTTGTACAGAATTGGTAAACCAACCTAATGCTTCGGCCATTACTACACGTACTTCCTGTGGATTACCGGCATCACGAATTACATTCAAATAATCATCCACGTGGAAATGGAACGTATAGTTACGCACATTGCGGATTGCACTGATACGTTTTGCTTCCGGTGCAGCTACATCCATCAAAGTCTGATGGACTTTTGCCTCTTGTACAAACATTCTCTCCAGACTTCTTAGTAACCGCTTTTTCTCCTCGTTTTCATTCAAACGGTCAACTTTTGCATAAAAGTCCTCTATTACTTTTTCCACTTTCTCTTTCGGATAAAGGCTTAAAGCCTTGTTGGCGCTCATTTGTACGCGTAAACGTTCATTATGTTCGATCAATGCTTCCACAATAGCTGGCAATAAGGAATCGTCACCTACAAATCCGGCATAAATGGCACTTTGGCGAACTACCATTTCATAAGCATCGTTCAAACCTTCGCGTAATGCTTCGATAAAGTTATCGTCCTGATAACGGCTCAACAACTTGATAGCCTCCATACGGACTGTATTGAAACCGCCTTCCCGGTATTTTTTCAGGAGCAACGGAGACAATTCCTTTTGGGTATCGATGTCAGCCAGCATACGCATGGCCAAACTTTGTACATCAGCGTATGGGCTGTTTAACAAATTCTTCCAATAAGCTTTGTCATTTTTGTGTAGCGTTATATCGGTACTTAAAGTATTGGCTTCGACAGGAGCAAAACGGAAAGTAGGATCACCAAACAAATGACCTTCAAGTGATGCGATCAGCTTATTGTATTGTCCGGCTCGTACACCATGGGACAACAAACCAATCATTTCAATAGTCCAGCGGTCTTGCAATACGTTACGGGTATTTCCTTGTGCTACTAATGTCTGACCGTTATTAAAGATATATTGTCCTGCTATATAGTCGTTTTCGTGAAAAGAACCGTTGTAGCACGCATCAAACATTATCATCTTCGGATTGGTGGAAAGATTTCTCTTCATTAAATCTTCCGTTACGATACGTTCATCAGCGTAGTGAAGAGAGTCTGCTTCCCAGAACTTAGGATTGTCCAGGTCTTTAAAAAACACCTCATTCACTTGTCGCTTTTCTTGCATCTGAATACGTAAGGTGTCTTTATCACGTTTTCCAACATGGGCCATGACTGCATTATAAAGTGTGCTCTTCAACATTTTATAACGATTATTGAAATCAGTGCATGCCAATTCATCATTAATAAGCTGCCCTGTTGGCATTCCATGCTCATGAAACATAAATAAGTCAAGATCCTTTCGTTGCAATTCGCTGAATAACTTATATTTCATAGGGTGTTTCATTCGGAAATTCCAATGTTTGAATCCCATTTGACGACCAAAAGCTAATGGAAAGTTCTCCATATAAGCTTTTTCGTCATCCATCCATACAATCAGGCAATCGGAATTGTAAGAACCACCATTGAATGAAAATACCCGATCCAATTGATTATGCTTATCTGCCTTGGCAGCAGCAGCTTTCTTCAAATATGAGGCAATGGCCGCATACTTATCCCCTTCCTTTTTTTCCGGATACTTGATACGAGCCGAATAGAAAGTAGGATTTAGCCGCTGGGGACTGTCTTCCGTCAATTTGTAGTAGAAATGCTGATGATTTACTGAGTCTTGCCTGATGAACTCAAACTTTAAGTTCAGATCATCATAGAAGCGGTCGGTAGGTACGGAAGACTGATCCCAAGGAAAGGCTTTCTCATTCATTTTGAATGCAGTAGTCATGTGTTGTGCATTACGTACCAATGCGACAGGCACATCACCGATTAAAACCAGACCTTCCAATGAAGGGCATTCTTGATATATTTTGATGATCATCTGTTTGACTTGATCTGGATTTTGCCAATCACTGCTGATCAGATAAGTTGCCAAACCATCATCTTCAACCGCAGTTTTGTACTGATGCATGGCATCTTTGGTATTTGCATAAGTTTGGTTATCTGTTATAATAGCAAAAGCGGTAGGTTGCTTGACCGATGGCTTTATGACTGTTGTTTGTGCATTTCCTGCCAATGGCAAAAGAAATGCCAGATATATGATTTTTTTAATCATGGCTAATTAATTTTTAAGTCTGTAATATGTACGGCCGGCTTCTTCACGAAGGTTCTCGGATAAGCTCTTATCTTTTCTCAGTTGATCGCATACCCGAAGGATGTCAGGCTTCCGATAAGAATGAGTGAACCAAGCTAAAGCCTCCAATAAACATGTTTTTAGCTTTTCACTTTCACTGGAGTCGGTAAGTAAAGCCAAGAGGCCGTCTACACAGGCATGTGCCATATAATTTTTCAGAGAATTGCAATAAAGGATGCGCCAACGTTCGGAGGTTTCTTTGCTTAATAACTCTTTTTGCATGCTACGAGTATTATTGGCATCCTCCAAAACCTTACGCATCTCCTCCTTGTCTTGCAACACATAGGTCTCAGCCATTACTTTATCAATTGCCGCCTGTACAGCTGCCTGATCAAAGACCTGAAGTCCCAAACTCACATTAAATGCCACACGCTCAGATAGGTTGTCTTCTACGTAGGCTTTGATTTGCGGATAAACATACTCGTTCAGTCCCACATGTTGCATCATACGAACAGAGGTACGACGAATAAATTCATAGGAATCCGTAATGGCCAAGTGTAAGACTTCCCGGAAGTTTTTGTCACCAATCTTCTCAAGCAATCCCAAGCAGGTGAAACGTACCATCATGAACGGAGAAGTTTCAAAAGTTTTTCTTAATAAATCAGAAATACCCGGATAGTCATTGCGATAAAGGTTGTGCAAAGCAAAATTCTGTATGTCGGCATAGGGCGACTGTAATAACTCCAACATGCGGGACTCGTTATATGGCTCTTTGAGCAAAGCATTGGCATCTATCTCATTGATAGATTGAAAACGTAGAGTAGGATCACCGGTAATGTGCGATTCGAGAATATTCGTCAATTTAGCCCATTGCCCCACTCGTGCTCCCATACCTAACAGGCCGAGCATCTCGTTTGCCATTTTATCTTGCAGTACATTGACTGAGTTGGCAAAAGTAGTTACGCATTTTCCCTCCGACATGATATAACGTCCGGCAATGTAATCTTTTTCCCGAAAATCACCATTATAGCATGCATCGAAAATTACCATACGGCTATTAGGCTTAAACTCTGTAACTTCCGATAGGATAATACCGGTGCGCAGGTCTAGTAAAGAATCTTCTGCAATTACTTTGGGATCATCATAGCCTGCAATCCAAGTAGTGTCCAAACCGTATGTGTTTTTCATCATATCCAGCATTTCGTCGAAAGACTTTTTGTTGTCTTGCTTTCTACGTGCTAAACCACGATAATAGTACTTCATTGCATCTACATGAGCATTCCACCTATTAGTAGCGGGACTACCGGAAAGATATTGACGTTCGGGCATACCATGCTCATGAAAAATAGACAAGTCCAAATCTGTGCGTTTCAGCATATTAATGACATCGTCCTTGGGATAATCGCTGAAATTATAACGGATGAAACGGGCTCGTCCTTCTTTATCGAATACGCCCGGCATCTGTTCGCGGATAGTAAAGGTTTCCGGTGTCCATGCAGTCAATGAGTTAGAGTAAGAGCCATCACCTGTATAGGAGAAGAATTGGTCTAATTTATTGTTTGTCTGGTGCTCAGCCACCACTTTTTTAAAATAGCGGCTGATTTGCGCATGCGGTTCTTCGCCGTTATCAACAGCTTTGACACGTGCAGAATATATGTCACACCGAATTTGCTGTGGAGATTTTATAGCCAAATTATAATAGAAGAAATTATTTTCGACACTGTCCTGTTTCAAAAAATCGAATTGTAGGTCGAAATCGTCGTAGAAACGATCGCTAGGCACTGAAGAATCTCTCCAGTCATTGTTTTTCTCATCCATTTTAAAAGCGGAAGTCATATGCTGGGCTTTGCGGAGCATTGGAATAGGAATATCACCGACAAATACCACTCCTTCCAAATTATCCTTTTTGTAGAGCTTAACAATAACTTTCTTTACATCTTCCGGTTTCTTCCATTCATTGTATACGATGAACGTAGGCAACCCTTCCTTTCCTAGAATCTCCTGATAGGCTTTAAGCTCGGCTTCGCAAGCCTGAAAAGTCCCTTTATCTGTAATTACAGCAAAAGAGGTGTCCTTTACTTTCACAGCCGGTTTAACAAATGTCTGTGCCCGCAGAGATAATATGCTGCAGAGCATCAAACTTCCAGTGATTAATTTACGCATGTTTTTGTAATATAGATTTCGTTATGTAGCATTAAAAATTACATCCTAAACTTATCGATAAATAAGTACGCCCATCATAATCATAGTCAGAGGTATTTACACGATCGAATACAACTTTTGCAAATAAGTTCATACGTCTGTTTTCGCTGACTTGTTGCGAATACGTAACCGACCCGCCAATACGATAGTAATTACAAGTATAATAATTAGTCAGCCCTTGTTGTAATTCGGTTACAGTCGGATAGTCTGCATGGCTACCACCATATACATATTCACCTCCCAGATTTTTGTTATACGCAATATGAACATCTATTAAAATCCTGCGATTCAAGCTATTTCCTAACACAAAATTCTTTTTACCGCCTAAGCCTAAAGATAAATTTTCTGCATTCTGTACAGAATTAGGCATTAAATATTCATCGTCTTGATTGGTATAATTCACATTTAATTCTGCTTTCCAACTATATTCATTCCCGCGGTTTCTGCTTAATGCATAATTAAGAGAAGCGGTTTGTGTCTTGTACGTAGAACGGATATTATTATATAATTCCACCCAGCCACTTTGTGATTCTGAGTTATCGCGTTGAGAAATATACTGAATACCATCGATACTGCGGTTTGTATATGTGGTTCTCATATAATTGGTATAGTTCTTTCCTTCCTGAATCATCGTTAAAGAAACATGGGCGGTTTTATCTTTTACACCGGCTATTTTTTTAGGAGTCGTATAGCTCTGCTGAACAGTTTCCGCTTTTACATCGTAACTGCCCTCAAGCAGTAAATTGAAAGACGGCATACTGAAGTTGTACTGGAGAGCTCCACCGAAACGGTCTCCAATATAATTGCTGGTTACACCGCTGCCTATTCCTTTTATGGCTGTTCCCAAACCGTATAATATATAATAATCTTGATCCACATAAGAGTTGACATTACTCATTCTTGAGTCTTCCTTGATAGAACTATACTTGAAACTTGCACCAAACTTGTGTGAATTATTCAACCTGTAAGTAATCCCCGGTGTCAGTTCCAGCGTATAAAAACGGGTATCCACACGCGGGTCACGCTGTTTGGCAGCTAATGTAGCTACATAATTACCTTCCAAACCCAATGCCCAATGATTACCAAATAAAGGAGTAGCTGCACGAAACTTCAGATCGTAATATTGATTTCTCCATTTACTTAAGTGCTGGTCTGCGATATAGTAAGGCATTCCCCTGAATGGATCGGCAATGGAGGCATTATATCCGGCATCCGTCAGATTGTTTTGTGCAAAATTAAATGCTCCCCATACATATGCATTTTTCAGATTGATAAAACCTTCACTGGATACACCTACGATAGTCTCTTTCTGCCCCTCTTGCGGACGGCAATAGTTTCCGTCCTGTAAGTCATATCCCAATATAACATTCGAATAATTCTGAATATCATCGAATGGCATACCGGCAGCATTCTGTGAATGAGACCATAGTCGTTTTGTTTTCAATTGTTCCATAGCGGCAGGAGAGAAACCCTGTGCCGCTCCCACCATACTTACAAAGCAGGCTATCACTACCAGCAGGCAGCTTTTCATATAGTTCATATATTGTTTTTTCATTGTTCTGTCCTTTTAATTAATTATTGCAATGTGTGATTCCATGAAGGCATTTTTGCTCCATTACGACGCATTACAGGAACAACGCCACGTTCAAAGTCATCCGTACTGTTGTTTGTATCCTGATATATGTATGTGCCTGTTTCTTCGCGAATAATAGGATTACCTTCTTCGTCTGTGGACAATTTACGAGCAATACCTAAACCGCAGTAAGTAGCTCCTACCCAAGTAATACCTGCATCAAGTACACCGGGAACACGTTTTGCATTCATCTTTGACTCATTGTCTACTGCTTCCACAGCATCCAATACATATTTAACAGGTATTTTAGCATAATAAACATTACTGTTCGGTTTGCTTAGATCTGTTGTCTTCATATTTTCATCATTGACCGGATCCCAAGTTTCTCCTTCAGGAACACGAAAAATCGCATAAGCGCCTCCAAATACGGATGTCAAATACTGTGGTATGCTTCCCATCTCTGCTTTTCCTTGATAGAAAACATGTTGCATATCATAAGCTGCCTGGTCAGGGAAATTTGGATTATTCATATTAAACTCAAACTCAGAACTACTGCCGTCGATAGGACTTTGAGGGTTATAGATGTCCAACTGATGATTAGCGGCAAATTGAGAAATAATGCAAGATTCACCTGGTGCTAACGGATATTCGGTTCCATTTCCTGGAAATTTCCACACACGTTCTCCATATGCATAATTATTACCATCCGCTTCCGGCCAAATTGGTAGTTTAGTAGTAGCTGTACCTGGAGTTAGATTTGCGAAATAAATACCGTCCAAATACAAAACGTCAGCAGAGTTATTGTATATCTCATAGAACTGGTCGCGGAAATAGACTCCCCCCTTTTCAGGACGGCTACCGCAATAATAAATCTCCTTGAAAATTAAAGGGCTCACTTTAAGGCCTTGCACTTCAATATTCAATGCGCTGCCATGGTGAAATAATGCTGCATTTACAGAGTTACCATTGATATAGTACTCGCTATTTTCTGTATCAATAGCTGTACCGGATACTGTTACTGAATAAATTCCGGGGATAATCCCGTCAACTTTCACACTATTATCAGTTACTTCTTTTACATAATGTAAATCTTCATCGTAATTGTCAAACTTTACAGTCAGATCTTTCAGCGTGGATATATTTTCAACGGTAATATCCAAATATACATCAACTGTGATAGGATTCACTTCTGCTGCACCAGACATGTCCCTGAAGGAATCGCATCCTATCAAAAGGGTACTTGCCAATGTAAACAAATATATTAAATATTTTTTCATAACTTCCTAAACATTATAAAGTGAGTGATAATTCCAGCCCAAAGAAAAATCGGTTATTCAATTGAGTATACGAACCCGGATTACGTTTGGATTCTCTGCGCGGATAACTTCTGAACATATTGTTGGCAAAGAAAGAAACACGTAGCATATCGCTAATTTCTTTAGTTACATTCAAGTTAAAACAAAAATAAGGACTATATGATTCTTTTATAGCATTATTATGACTTACATTATTCAACATATATCCATATCCTGCATCTTTTACTTGCTGGGTAGTGGTATATTGCCCTTCGGGAAACATATTTACAGACGCATCTTCCAATGCTAAATAGCCCACAGGTATAGAATCGTTTCCAAATGTATTCCAATTAGACTGCTGCCAAATAGCTTGTGCTGTCATCGTAACAACAAAACCGATACGCGGGATATTGTGAGTGGCACGTAAAGTCGTTACAAATTGCTGTTTATAACTTGCATTGCCATCTTGAGAATAAATGGCCACCGGTTTACGGGCTGAAGCAGCATCTTCGCTATTGTCATAGAAGCTATAACCCTGACGCCAACTTTTAGTACGCATCCATGAACCATTTATTTGGAAAGCCGTACGGATAGCATCAATACGTCCGATATTCAAATCAAATTCTAAACCTTTGGTTTCTATATTTAAATTATTAGTTGGTTTTGCATAAGTAGACAATACCGGTAAGCTACTACTAAGTTCTATTCCGTTTTCTGTGCGCTGATATTCATTATAGATAAATGTATTGAAGGTATTGAAAGTTTGGCTCATTACATAACCATCCTTCAGACGCTCCTTATAAGCTATTACATTCAGATTGGTTTTACCCACTCGTAAATTAAATCCGACTTCCGCCTTATGATTTTGGGCAATCTTTAAATCTGAGTTATCTACTTGCCGAACTTCTGTGGTGGTCATGAACAAACGCTGGCTTTCCGGAATGTTTTCATTGGCAAGCTCATTTATATTGATATATTCAAAATATGCATTTTCCGGATATAAATAGAGAAGAGAAGGCATCTTTGCAGCAATACCGTAACCTCCCTGAAGACTTAATAAATTCGGAATCAAATCAATGGATGCATTTACACGTGGCGAGAAAATGCCCCCTACTACTGAGGTATGATCATAACGCACACCAGCCTGAATGTTCAAATCATGCGTACCGCTTATAGACCATTTAAAATTATCTTCCACATATGCACCAAATTGGTTAATGAAAGGAATATCCTTATAGTTACGTGGACGGAAAGATGAATTATGACCATATTGACTACGATAAGGAGGAGTACTTGGGTCATAAGTTTTTCCCTTACCAACATTACCGTCACTCCGGAAATCCGCACCAATCAAGATGCGATTGTTTACATGACCGCTCGCCTTGAATAGAGAACTCGTTACCTTAGCAAACAAATTAACTTCACGACTATCAATTTCATAGTGTCCCAAATAGCTGCTTGGCAGATAAACAGCATAATGATTTATGTCTTCCGGTCCAAAATTAGTAATTTGATTACCATTGGCATCATAGATGTGCTGACCTGCAAAGTTACTAAGCACCGCACCGTTTGTAGTGGTCATGGAATAAGGAGATGTAGCAGAACTGTATACGGTTTCATAATAACTGTCTTTATCCATATACGTACCCGACAATACATAGCGTAGTGTTTTCAACCAGCCCTTATTTATATTCCATGTACCATTGGTATTCAAAGTAAAACCTACATCACGACCTTCCGAGGCAGTTTTAGTTTGTTCGTCATCAGGATTACGTTCACGCTGATCCTTACCATAAATAAAATCAAAGCTGGAATTGGTACGTAACTTATTATTAAAGAAAGTATTTGAATAGAGCAACTTTGTTGTGGCACGCTGATAGTGCTGATAACTGGATATGGGATTATTCGTATTATAAGCATAATCTGCACTTACATTTAAAGCACCTTTCTTTTTTCCAAGTTCAAAACCGGTTCCCATAGACACCTGATAGATATTGGGATTGGCTTTTGCTTTGATACGTAGCGGCTCACGACCAGCTTTTGTATTAATAATTACTGCTCCTGAGGTCAGATCACCATATTCAACAGAAGGGATACCACGAACAATTTGTATAGATTCTATATTTTCTGTAGAAATACTGCGAACATCGGTTCCACCAGCCGGCGAGGCACCTCCGGCCAATGAAGCGGGTGTTTCCGTACCACTTAATACCGTAGGGTTCATCGCAGATAAATTAGCATTATTTGAGATGGGGGCACCATCACGAATTATTGCAGTACCCATAGCATTCATCGGAGCTTCCGGACCACTGGAACTGGAAACTTGACGGATGTTAATCTGTTGTGCCGAACTCATATCCTGATTCTGTGAAATTCCACCTGGCATCAATGACATTACATCATATAAACTGGTCGCTTGCATATGATCCATAGCAGAGCGGGAAATGTGAGAAGATGTGGATTTGCCCGAACGGTTGTTGGTTGCGGTTACTGTTACTTCTTTCAACTTAAAATCCTCATTCCTCATTGTAAAATTAAGAACCAGGTCCTTACTTACATTTATTAAGGTGTCAATAGAAACTTTGCCTAAATATTGAATTTGCATACGAATTTTACCAGTAGGTACATTTTCCAGTGTGTATCTACCATTTTCATTAGAGGTTGTCCCTAATGAAGATTCTGGAATGGACACTGCTGCGAATTCTAAAGGTAAAAGCTTGTTATTTTGGTCGTATTCGTAAACAATACCTGTAAGTTTGACTTTGTAATTACTTTGCGCTTTGACAGGAAAGGTGGCTCCTATGTACATTAAGTATAAGTATACAAATACTATATTCAATACTCTTTTTTTTTTTTTCATACTCATATATTAATAATTATGGTTATCCTTACCACTAAGATTTATATACAACAACCTTTAAAAAATAGCACTTTACCTTGGCATCACCAGACAACATGGTTAATTCTGATATTAGCAACAATAGTTAATTTTTATTTTTGGGCTATGCCGTTTTATTACATTTTACTACATTGTTTGGACAATCTCATTACGTACAGAGATTATAGAATATAATACATTACATTCTCTCAGAAGTACAGTTGCTGGTTTTCCATTTTGCGTGCAAAAATAGTCACTACTTAACACTGTTAAAATACCATTTTAATAGTATAAAAATGAATTAAATACCTATATATAGGTATTTAGCATTGGTGATGTGGTGCTTTGAACGAATTGACATACTCCCATACCTAAAGGAACGGGCTTTCTCGCACGTTTAGCGTAAGATAGTTGTGGAATGAAATTTATACACGAGGAGTTATTATCCCTGCCTATGTAAATACAACAATCCCCCTACTCTGAGTAAGGGAATCGTTTGGTTACTGTTCTGATGGTTCATGGTGTATTCTTCATGCCAGGCAAGAAAGGCTCTAGCGCTTTCACCGCTTATTGGCCGAGTATCAATCCATTCTTTCCATTCATCGGTCAGTTCCGACTGTGCTTCAACGAACTCTACTAATGTTATTTTACCGTCTTGCTGTCAGTTTATATTAGGTAGATCCTCTCCCAATTATGCAGATAGGGAAAGATGATTTGGAGTGTGAACCTATACCACTAATAGGAGCACACTCGCCCAAACGACACAACAGGCTGCATAAAATAAATACAAATGTTTCGTTGTATGGAAACAAAAGATTACCTTTGCTGCATAAAAACAACAACTTATGGAAGAAAAGACTAAATTCAAAATCATCTATTCAAAAGATGCAGATGATTTTCTGAACAACTTACCAACGAAGATTAAAGACAAAATGAAACAATGAAATTTTATACAGAAGAAGAAATATTAGATAAGCACATAGGGAAAAAAGGCACTCCCAAAAGAGATCAGTTTGAAGCTGATTTAAACTCTTTCTTAATTGGTGAAGCCATTAAACAAGCTCGTCAGTCGAAGAACCTAACACAAGAGGAATTAGGGAATCTGATAGGAGTGCAGCGGGCTCAAATCTCCCGAATTGAAAACGGTAAGAATTTAACCTTTTCCACCATTGCAAGAGTTTTTAAAACTATGGGAATAAGTGCTAAACTTGAAATTAGGAGCATAGGCCAAGTCGCATTATGGTAATCTGTTGTATACAACTATTATTCTTATTGAAGTGATGAATTTAAACAGCAAAAAGATGTAATGTTTAACTAGAATACAGTCTATCCGGTTAGATGATTGTATTCATAACATTACATTAAAATGAGTAGATCGAAGAAGAAGTTTCCCGCTGGAGTATGGTGTGGGTGCAAATCACAGAAGAAAGGCAAAAGAGTTGCGTCCAAACGTTTTAGAAGATATACAAAAATACTAATAGCTCAAGCAAAATACGATCTTCTGCCAAAACGTTCAATTGAAATAACTTCTCCCTGGGATTTGGGTGGGGATGGTAAAAGATTCTATGGTTATCATCCGGAATGTGAATGGCATGCCAGGATTATGCGCAAATGACTAAGATAGTTGAGGAAGTCCTCCCCCAAAAAAGGGTGTTTCCCTACCCCTTCAAAAACAAGAGGTTGTGTCAAAACGCTGACACAGCCTTTTTTTATGCGCAAAGCCCAGACTTTCTCAAGCCCGGGCTTTGTTATTATCCAAAGTTTTCGTATCTTTAGGTATAAAGTTTTTCGTTATGGCAAAGTTACATTTTCGTCCTTACATTCCCAACCAAACCGTTCTTTTTCCACAAAGAAT
>NZ_JBCODG010000090.1:0-15463 GCF_040928965.1 Bacteroides sp. 2201st1_D9_2201SCRN_220225
GTATTCCTCGTCCTGTTCCTTCTGCGGAATAATGGCGCAGACCGTACGCTCTATAAACTTCACGAACCATATCAATATCAACACATTGCAGATATTAAAACAAGTATGGAAAGCCGACAGCTTAAAGGAAACGGCAACGGCAGGGTCTTTGGTTCCCATTATATTTTCCACAAACCATGATACTCCCTGCGTAAAAGGAACAAACAGGCATAACACCCATATAACACCGAACACATTGAATACCAGATGCGCCAATGCAGCCCTCCTGGCCTGCGTATTACCGGTAAGTGCCGCAAGATTGGCTGTTATGGTTGTTCCTATATTCTCACCCAGAACAAGTGCCGCTCCCAGTTCGAAGCTAATCCAGCCATTCGCACACATGATAAGCGTAATCGCCATCGTTGCAGCAGAGGCCTGCACAATCATGGTCAGTACCGTTCCTATAAGCACAAAAAGCAGTACGGATATATACCCCATATCGGTATAATCCTGCACAAAAGCCAGCATTTCCGGATTCTGGCTCAAATCGGGTGCATTGTTCTTCAAATAAGAAAGCCCCATAAACAGGAAAGAGAAACCGAAAATAAATTCACCGATGGATTTGCGATTACTTTTTTGAGAGAAGAGGAGAGGAATGCCAAAGGCTAAGAGAGGAAGAGCAAAAGCAGCTATGTCGACTTTAAAACCTAATGCTGAAATAATCCAGGCAGTAACAGTAGTACCGATATTGGCCCCCATAATAACACCTATAGATTGTGACAGGGTCAGCAACCCGGCGTTGACAAAACTCACTACCATAACCGTAGTTGCAGAAGAGGACTGGATAAGCGCTGTTATAAGCACACCTGTCAGAACGCCGGTCACCCGGTTGGTCGTCATAGCGGTTAAAATCTTCCGCAAGCGGTCGCCGGCGAATTTTTGAAGTCCCTCACTCATAATTTTCATTCCGTAGAGGAACAATGCCAATGAGCCAAGCAGCTTTAAAAAATCATAAAAAGAATATTCCATCTTTAATTAGTTAAAGTGTTTCATTGTACCATTTGTTATAATGTCCTATATTTAGCGTATTAATAATCTCAAAAAAAGACACCATGAAACATATGTTACAAATTTGTTGCAAAAATAATAATATTTATAAAGAATTCCCTATAGGGAGCTCACTTTTGGATATTTATTACGGTTTTAATCTTAATTTCCCCTATCAAGTGGTCAGCGCCAAAGTAAATAACCGTTCCGAAGGGCTGAATTTCCGGGTATATAATAATAAAGATGTGGAATTTCTGGATGTACGGGATTCCTCCGGCATGCGTACATATGTCCGCTCACTTTGTTTTATCCTATATAAGGCTGTCAGCGAATTGTTCCCGGAAGGGAAGCTGTTTGTAGAGCATCCCGTATCCAAGGGCTATTTCTGCAATCTCCGCATCGGACGTCCTATTGAGCTGGAAGACGTGTCGGCAATCAAGAAGCGGATGCAGGAAATCATAGCCGAGGACATCCCTTTCCGTCGTACCGAATGCCATACCACCGAAGCCGTACGGGTATTCAGCGAACGGGGAATGAACGATAAGGTAAAGCTGTTGGAAACCTCCGGCTCTATATACACCTATTATTATACATTGGGAGATACGGTAGATTACTATTATGGTAACCTGTTGCCCAGCACAGGTTTTATCAAGCTGTTCGACATCGTAAAATATTATGACGGTCTGCTGCTGCGTATCCCCAACAAAGAAAACCCGACCGTACTGGAAGAAGTGGTAAAACAGGAAAAGATGCTTGATGTATTCAAGGAACATCTGCATTGGAACTACATCATGGGGTTAAGCAATGTAGGCGACTTCAATCTGGCATGCGAAGCCGGACATGCAACCGACCTCATTAACGTAGCAGAAGCCCTTCAGGAGAAAAAGATTGCTCAGATTGCCGATGAAATCTATCACCGGGGAGAAAACGGCGACCGCGTAAAGCTCGTATTGATCTCCGGCCCTTCTTCGTCCGGAAAAACAACTTTCAGCAAACGGCTTTCGGTGCAACTGATGACCAACGGCCTGCGCCCCTACCCCATTTCTCTGGACAATTATTTTGTAGACAGGGAAGACACCCCGCTGGACGAAAACGGCAATTATGACTACGAATCTCTCTACGCCCTCGACCTTGAGCTGTTCAACAATCAATTGCAAGCTTTGCTACGGGGAGAAGAAGTGGAACTTCCCCGATTCAACTTCACATTGGGCAAAAAAGAATACAAGGGAGACAAACTGCGCATTGACGAGCACACCATTCTTATATTGGAAGGAATCCATGCCCTGAATCCGGAGCTCACTCCGCAGATTCCTGCCGAAAACAAATACAAAATTTATGTATCTGCACTGACCACCATCTCACTGGACGATCACAACTGGATTCCTACTACGGACAACCGCCTGTTGCGCCGCATCATCCGCGACTTCAACTATCGGGGATATTCAGCACAAGAAACCATTTCGCGCTGGCCCAGCGTACGTGCCGGTGAAGACAAATGGATATTCCCCTATCAGGAAAATGCCGATGTCATGTTCAATTCCGCCCTCTTGTTTGAATTTGCCGTACTGCGTTGCCATGCAGAACCTATCCTTACCAGCGTACCGCGCAACTGTCCGGAATACGCCGAAGCCTACCGGCTTATGAAGTTCATCAAATACTTCACTCCGGTACAAGATAAGGAAATTCCGCCGACATCCCTACTCAGGGAGTTCTTAGGCGGCAGTAGTTTCAAATACTAACCCGACACCCAAACAATCTCTTTGTCCGGAACCGGCAAACAGCTTCGGTCCGGACAAAAATTCCTGCCATACCAAACATTCTGTTAATTCTGACAGGGAATTACAAACATCCGCATACAACAGACAAAGAAAACTTTAACTTTGTAGGCAAACAAAACAAATCCGGTTATAATGAAAAAAAGCATTCCCATACTTCTTGCGGTTCTCCTTTGCCTGTGTACCCAAACATTTGCACAAAACCGCGCTGATGAACTGATGAAACAGGCACAGGAAAATCTGGCAAAGAAAGAATACATCAAGGCACGCTATCTCTTTTTACAGGCTTACAATGCCTTCGCCACGCAAGAAAACTATGCCCAGGCTGTAAAATGCGGTGTAAATGCCAGCGCCCTCTATCACCGGGAGAATTATTATAAAGAAGCATTCGAACTGCTGCGCAATGCCGAACTGTTGGTGAGAACCGGCGAACAAAAACTCAAAAAGGACTTTCCTGATTTACGTTTCCGCATCAACAAAGAACGTCTGCAAATGTACATCAGCCTCAGAAACCCCACCCGTGCCAAAGAACAGTTAAACAGACTGGAAGAAACAGCCAAAGCTGCCCAAAATGACTCTCTAAGCAATGACTTTCTGTATACCCAAGCCAGCTATTACTACACTTTCGGCATGAATTCGCAGGGAGATACAGCTTTCAAGAAACTGATAGAACAGTATAAGCAACAAAAGAACTACGCCAAAGCGGATGAATGCTATCAAAATCTCATAAACATTGCCCTTCGGGCAAACGATACAGAATTAATGGCGCGTACTTACGACAAATACATTACCTGGACAGATTCTGTTAAAGCACTCACTGCACAGAAAGAATTGAATGCATTGAAAAAGAAATATAATGAAAGTCTGACTATCATTCAGGAAAAAGACGACTCTCTTTCCTCCAAACAGCATATCATCACCGGTCTTTGCGTCCTGGCAGCCATTTTAGCGGCAGCATTAGTGGCAGGAGCCATCATATTACTACGCTTCATCCTACTGACACGCAAACAAAAGAAAGCAATTGGCATTGCCAACGAACACAATGAACTGAAGACCGAATTCATCCAAAATATCTCCGCCCAGATGGAGCCTACATTGGGCACTCTCGACCCGAAGCTGCCCGGCGTACAGGCATTGCGTACTTTCTCCGCTCACATACAAGAGCTGTCCGAACTGGAAAACAGCCTATCAGAACCGTATGAAATGCAAGAAGAGAATATTTCGGCTTTCTGTGAAAACGTTATGAACAAAATACGCGGCAAAGTACAGGAAGATGTATCCCTCATTGTCAATGCTCCCAAACTGAACATAAAGATTAATCCGGAACACCTGGAACGCATCTTACTACATTTGCTTGAAAACGCGGCCGAATACACCCCCGCCGGCGGAAAAATAGGGCTGGACTTCAAAAAACGCGGCGCTCATACACATCAGTTCATCATAAGCGATACAGGCTGCGGCATCGCCGAAGAACAGCGCGAAAACATATTCAAGCCTTTTACCGAAGTAAAAGACCTGACACAGGGCGATGGTCTGGGATTACCCATCTGCGCACTGATTGCCGCCAAAATGGATGGCAGCCTTACATTGGACAGTAGCTATGCGAAAGGCACACGGTTTGTATTGGAGCTACACACTTAAAAAAATGAGAATTAAAAAATTGAGAGTTGAAAATGAGTGCCGCCATTGTGCTACACGGTAATTTTCAACTCTCAGTTATCTTTAACTATCTCAACGCTTCCACTTCTTCCGGTGTCAGCGGAATCTTTTTGCCTAAACGGCGTGCGCCGGTTTCCGTTATCAGATAGTCTTCTTCATTGCGGATACCTCCGAAGTTACGGTATTCTTCCACTTTATCATAATTAATGAAGTCTTTAAACTTCTTCTCTCCTTTCCAAAGGTCTATCAGTTCGGGGATAAAATAAATGCCCGGCTCAACGGTATGTACAAAACCCGGTTCCAGAGGAATGGCAAGACGCTGGCTCTTACGACCGAACTGCGTACTCTTAGGCTGACCGTTGTAACCAACCCAAATCTCGCCGAGGTTTTCCATATCATGCACATCCAGCCCCATCATATGCCCCAATCCATGAGGATAGAACAAGGCATGTGCGCCTTCGCGTACAGCATCTTCGGCATTGCCTTTCATCAAACCGAGTTCTTTCATGCCCTCTACCATTACGCGGGCGGAAAGGTCGTAAACATCCATATAAGGAATACCCGGACGAAGCGCTTTGACAGCCTCCAGATGCATTGCATTCTGAATTTCATAAACAGCCCGCTGACGAGGGGTAAACGTTTTATCGGCAGGAACGGTAGAGGACATATCGCCCGCATAACCCGACTCCACTTCCGCACCGGCATCAATCAGGAATAAATCTCCCGGCTTCACCTTATTGCCATGATAATGATTGTGCAAAGTCTGTCCGTTGACAGTGGCAATCGTTGCAAAAGAAAGCTCGCAATTATTGGATTCGGCCACCCGGTTCATTTCTGCTACGACTTCGTATTCGTACATACCCGGACGAAGTACTTTCATAGCCGTAATGTGCATATCAGCCGTCACATTACATGCCTTTTCTATCTCTTCTACTTCTTCGGCAGACTTATAACTGCGTTGTGCCACAATTGCACGGATAAATGGAACAGAACCTTCCTGGCGTGCAGGCGGAATGCCCAACCACTCCATCAGTTTCAATTTATGCTCCGCCCTGTAGGGAGGCAGGTAATGCACTGTCTGTCCCTTGCGCACTGCTTTATGCAGATAGTTCATGATTTCGGCAGAAGGCATTACTTCCGTTATGCCCACACGCCCGCTTTTCTCTTTCAGGGTAGGCTGCGTTCCCATCCATACGATATGGTCAATCGTAAGTTCATCGCCAAATATAATCTCCTTGTCCTCATCAATATCGATAATCGCCGACAAACCGGCAAACGACAAACCGAAATAATACAAGAAGGTAGAATCCTGACGATAACGGAAAGTATTGTCCTCATAATGCAGTCCTTGTTCGTCATTACCCAAAAACAGCAACACTCCTGAGCCTATATTTTTCTTCAACAGGGCCCGACGCTGTATATACGTTTCTTTAGCAAACATAATGTTCATAGTTTTAGTTGTTATACCACAAAGATAAAGAGAATATTTGAAAGGATAAGGAAAATCAGGAAATACAGACTTACAACCCAACAAGAAAAAACAACCGAACCGCAGCTTTCTTGTTAAATATAACAGAAGAAGATTTTTCGTTCCCGAACTATTCACTATTTTTGCAAAAAGTGCGAAGATAAAACTTATCTTTGCAGCGGATAAATAATGTAACTTATGGCACAAGGCTCCCGACAGATACAAACCCAAGCGCAGCAGCAGATACAGACGCTGTCACCACAACAGATTCTGGTAGTAAAGCTGTTGGAACTTCCGGCAATAGAGCTGGAAGACCGCGTACGTGCCGAACTTCTGGAAAATCCGGCACTGGAAGAGGGAAAAGATGATACATCCGGCGATGAATATTCCAATACCCCCGATGCAGACTCCAATGCAGAAGATGGTGGAGATACCGATTACGATTCTCTGAGCGACTATCTCAACGAGGATGACATACCCGACTATAAATTACAGGAAAACAACCACAGCAAGGGAGAACAAGCCGAAGAGATACCTTTCTCCGATACGACTTCCTTCTATGAAACCCTGAAAGAACAGCTGGGTGAGCGCAACCTTACCGAACACCAGCGTGAATTGGCCGAATATCTCATCGGCTCATTGGACGACGACGGGCTGCTGCGCAAATCACTGGACAGCATCAGCGATGAGCTTGCCATTTATGCCGGCATCGAAGCCACTACCGGAGAACTGGAAGAAGCATTGAGAATCATTCAGGATTTCGACCCTGCCGGATTGGGAGCCCGCAACTTGCAGGAATGCCTTCTCATCCAGATACGGCGCAAGATAGAACAGCAGCACTTCACTCCCAATCCGATTCTTTATATTGAAGAAGCAATCATTTCCGAATGCTACGAGGATTTCACCCGTAAGCATTGGGACAAAATACAACAGAAACTCGGGCTGGAAGAAGATGCTTTCCAGCAAGCCATAAAAGAAATCTGCAAACTGAATCCGCGTCCGGGAGCGTCTTTGGGTGAAGCTATCGGCAAGAACCTGCAACAAATCGTACCCGATTTTATTGTGGATACCTATGACGACGGCACTATCAACCTGTCGCTCAACAACCGGAATGTTCCCGAACTGCGCATGAGCCGCGATTTCACCGAAATGGTAGAGGAACACACCAAGAACAAGGCAAACCAGTCCAAGGAATCCAAAGAGGCCATGATGTTCCTGAAACAGAAAATGGATGCAGCTCAGGGATTTATCGATGCCGTCAAGCAACGGCAGAATACCCTGATGACTACCATGCAGGCCATCATCGACCTGCAACGCCCTTTCTTTCTCGACGGTGACGAGTCATTGCTTCGCCCTATGATATTGAAAGACGTTGCCGAGCGCACAGGACTCGACATCTCAACCATCTCCCGCGTCAGCAACAGCAAATATGTACAAACCAACTACGGCATCTACCCGCTGAAGTTCTTCTTTAACGATGGATATGTTACGGAAGACGGCGAAGAAATGTCAGTCCGGGAGATACGGAAAATACTCAAGGAATGCATCGACAACGAGGACAGGAAGAAACCCTATACCGATGACGAACTGACCGAGATATTGAAAAAGAAAGGATACCCCATTGCCCGCCGCACCGTAGCCAAATACCGCCAGCAATTAAACATTCCGGTAGCAAGGCTGAGAAAATAGAAACGGCACAAGGCAATCCAAACGGTAGAGTGATAATGCAAAAATAAAAAAATGGCAATAGAACAACATATTATAGCAGATAAAAACCTTATCAGGACAGCCAGGGTAATTTCGATGATATTTACACCATTCTCCATACCTTTCATGGCATTTCTGATTCTGTTCGTATTCTCATACCTGCGAATCATGCCCCTGCAATACAAGTTGATTGCATTGGGCGTGGTATATTGTTTTACAATCCTTATGCCCACACTGACCATTTTCCTCTTTCGCAAAATCAACGGATTCACTCCTGAGGATTTAACGGAACGGAAACGGAGATATGTGCCTTTCATCCTGACTATCACTTCCTATGTGTTCTGCCTGCTCATGATGCACCGGCTGAACATTCCCTGGTATATGACAGGAATTATCTTTGCCTCTCTTATCGTGATGATTATCTGTGTCATTGTCAACCTGAAATGGAAACTCAGCGAACACATGGCGGGAGCCGGTGCCATAATAGGTGGGCTGGTTGCTTTCAGTGCCCTGTTCGGATACAATCCGGTGGGCTGGCTGTGTATATTCATTCTCGTAGCAGGCGTATTGGGCACGGCACGGATTATCCTGCAACACCATACGCTCGGTGAGGTAATGGGCGGATTTGCCGTAGGACTGATTTGTACCTTGCTGGTACTTCATCCGCTCAGCAAACTGTTATTCCGTCTATTCAGCATATTCTTATTTTAAATATCAAATATTAACTCTTAAAACTAACGATTATGAATTTTCCTAATGATGTAAAGTACACGAAAGAACATGAATGGATTCGTCTCGAAGGAGATGTAGCTTATGTAGGAATTACCGATTACGCCCAAGAACAATTGGGAGATATCGTATTTGTCGACATCCAAACCGTAGGCGAAACATTGGCAGCCGATGAAGTATTCGGCACCATCGAAGTAGTAAAAACCATTTCCGACCTTTTCCTGCCCGTTGCCGGAGAAGTGCTGGAACAAAACGAAGCATTGGAAGAGCAGCCCGAACTGGTTAACAAAGACCCGTATGGCGAAGGCTGGCTCATCAAAATCAAACCCGCTGCCGATGCAGATTTCGGCAGACTGCTGGATGCAGAAGCATACAAAGCACTGATTAATAATTAGCGTTTAGTGATTAGTGTTTAGTAATTAGGAGTAATGATTAGCAGTAATAATTAGCAGTAATAATTTGTTTTAAAATCTTTTCTCATCAATCCCCTAATCACTAAACACTAATCACTAAACGCTAATCACTAACCACTAATTTAAATAATATGTCTCCAATTGTTAGTATCATCATGGGCAGTACTTCCGACCTTCCTGTCATGGAAAAGGCCGCACAGTTGCTCAACGATTTGCATGTACCGTTCGAAATGAACGCCCTCTCCGCCCACCGTACTCCGGAAGCAGTAGAAGAATTTGCCAAAGGGGCACGTAAACGCGGAATTAAAGTTATTATCGCGGCAGCCGGCATGGCAGCAGCCCTGCCCGGCGTTATTGCAGCCAATACCACACTGCCTGTAATCGGCGTGCCCATAAAAGGCTCCGTACTCGATGGAGTGGATGCGCTTTATTCCATCATTCAGATGCCTCCGGGCATCCCTGTGGCCACCGTAGCCATCAACGGAGCAATGAACGCAGCTATTCTTGCCGTACAAATGCTTGCATTGAGCGACAAGGAACTGGCAGAAGCCTTTACTGCTTATAAAGAAGGTCTGAAAAAGAAAATCGTGAAAGCAAACGAAGACCTGAAAGAAGTTAAATACGAGT
Organism: Bacteroides sp. 2201st1_D9_2201SCRN_220225; assembly: GCF_040928965.1. Classification (NCBI taxonomy): domain Bacteria; kingdom Pseudomonadati; phylum Bacteroidota; class Bacteroidia; order Bacteroidales; family Bacteroidaceae; genus Bacteroides; species Bacteroides sp. 2201st1_D9_2201SCRN_220225. Next base: position 9,405 of record NZ_JBCODG010000090.1, read on the forward strand.
ATAAAACAAACTGAAAGAAGTGATTGATAATCACTGACCATTAATCACTAATAACGTGGATATATTCAATTATTCCCGACGGGAAACATCAGAAGTGAATATCGGAGCCACCCCTATGGGCGGCTCCAATCCTATCCGCATACAAAGTATGACCAACACTTCCACGCAAGATACCGATGCGTGTGTAGCACAGGCCAAACGTATTGTGGATGCCGGTGGAGAATACGTACGTCTTACCACTCAAGGTGTCAAAGAAGCAGAAAACCTGATGAATATCAACGCAGCCTTACGTCAGGACGGCTACATGACCCCATTGGTGGCCGATGTGCATTTCAACCCGAAAGTAGCAGATGTGGCAGCGCAGTATGCGGAAAAAGTCCGTATCAACCCGGGCAACTACGTAGACTCCGCACGTACTTTCAAGCATCTGGAGTATACCGATGAAGAATATGCACAGGAACTCCGGAAGATACGCGACCGTTTCGTCCCGTTTCTGAATATCTGTAAGGCCAATCACACGGCTATCCGTATCGGTGTGAACCACGGCTCGTTATCCGACCGTATCATGTCGCGCTACGGAGACACTCCCGAAGGCATGGTAGAATCGTGCATGGAGTTTCTGAGAATCTGCGTTGCGGAGCAATTCATGGACGTAGTCATTTCCATCAAAGCATCCAATACGGTAATCATGGTGAAAACCGTACGTTTGCTTGCCCACATCATGGAGAAAGAAGGGATACACTTCCCCTTGCACCTCGGTGTGACGGAAGCCGGTGACGGTGAGGACGGACGCATCAAATCGGCCTTAGGCATAGGTGCTTTGCTGGCAGACGGGTTGGGTGATACCATCCGCGTATCTTTAAGTGAAGCTCCCGAAGCAGAAATTCCTGTTGCCCGGAAATTGACGGACTATATTGTACAACGCCGTAACCACCCTTACATACCGGGTGCTGTAGCTCCCGAATTCCAGTACTTGTCTCCTGAACGCAGAGCCACGACAGCCGTGCGCAATATAGGCGGAGAAAACCTTCCCGTTGTCGTTGCCGCACGCTTGGACGGCAATATGGATTTCAATCCGCAGTTTATGCCCGACTATGTATACGTGGGCCGTCAACTGCCCGAATCTCCCACCGAAGGCATACAATACATTATCGATGCCGACCTTTGGGAAGGACAAGCCAACACATGGCCTGCATTTAAAGGCGAACAGCTGCCGTTTATCAGCGGATGCAGCGCATCACTGAAATTTCTGTTTATCACCTATATGGGATTGAACGACGAAGTAATTGCCGGACTGAAATACCACCCGGAAGTGGTACTTGTCGCACAAAGCAACCATCCCAACAGACTGGGTGAATACCGTGCATTGGCGCACCAACTGATGAATGAAGGATTAAAGAATCCACTTGTCTTCTTCCAGCATTACGCTGAGACTGAAACTGAAAATCTGCAAATCAAATCGGCTGCTGATATGGGAGCACTCATCATCGACGGGCTCTGCGACGGTATTTTCCTTTTCAACCAAACCGGCAAGGAAGGCGATAAGGCGATAGACGACAAGGTTGTAGACACCACGGCTTTCGGTATCCTGCAGGCAGGACGCATCCGTACCAGCAAAACCGAATACATATCCTGTCCGGGGTGCGGCCGTACGCTCTACGACCTCGAAAGCACCATTGCCCGCATCAAGCAAGCTACATCACACCTGAAAGGACTCAAAATCGGAATCATGGGTTGCATAGTCAACGGTCCCGGTGAAATGGCCGATGCCGATTACGGATATGTAGGTGCAGGACGGGGCAAAATCAGCCTGTATAAGAAAAAGGAGTGTATCGAAAAGAATATCCCCGAAGAGGAAGCCGTAGAAAAGCTGATTGAACTTATCAGAAAGAACGGAGATTATACCGAGCGGTAGGTTTCTTATCCTTCACCACAAAAAAAGCGCAGAGCCTCACAGAGTTTTCTTTTGTTCCGGATGCGGGTAATGCTTACCGGATTCCCCAAAGCTGTGAGACCCTGTGCTTTTTTTGTGATGAATCCTAATATCTGAAACTCAAAAATACACGGAAGGATTTTGACTTCATCTTCCACTTGTCACTTTCAATTACATCCTCAAAGTCCGGAGCATCATAATCCATACCTTCCTCATCAAAAGAAAGTCCGTTATAAGTAGCTTTCTTCGCCCAACGATGCTCTATACCGACCGAAATTGCTTTATAGGCAACAGAAGCACCAAACGCAAAATTGGAAACATATCCGTGTCCGAAGCTGTCATCGATGACCACCATAGAATAAGTAGGCACATAATGGAAATAGGCAGCCACTTTCAAATCGCCTACCGGATTGACTGTGACGGAGGGACCTACGTGCATAGACGCATCTATCTGATGAATACCCAAATCAAAATCTTCCTCGTAATAGTCTTCATAATCACTGCTGTAATCATTATAAGCACGTGTGTACGAACCTCCTTCCGCAAAGACGTCCGGTTCGGAATACTTGGCATACGAAAGTTCAAACCATGTTGCGTCAATACCGAACTTAATCATATTCAGCAACGGCTTCTTATGCAGGTAATACGTTTTTCCGAAAGTCAGAGAAACACCGAAATCACTTTTCCATTCCGCTTCGGCATCTACTTTATCCGTCAACGTTTGGTTTGTAATATAACCGATATTAAAATACTTGGCTCTTTTTTTCCATATTCTCTCATTTCGTGCCGCATCTTCGGTTTTCTGTACTCTGTCGGAGAGTTCATTTACCACTTGCAGTAAAGAATCCTCTCTTTGAGAAGATTGGACTTCGGAATCAGCTTCTTGAGCAAAAATACTTTGTCCTGTCAAAATCACGGTTGACAGCACCAACCAAAACAGTTTTTTCATCATAATTTGTCTGTGTTTTGCTTATGGCTCCTTCGTTCAGCATACCAGTAATTTTAGGAAAGCGCAGGAGCACTAAAGGGAACTCCCCTTAACACTTATTTCGTTCTATTTTTACAAAAATAGAGGATTACACACATACGCACAACGGGACAAAAACGAGATAGAAACTAAAAAACCGAAATAGCGGACTATTTCGGTTTAAATAAAGATTATGATGATGTTTTTTTATTTTTCCTTTTTTATTTTTCCTTTTTGCCTTCATCCGGCTTAACCGGCGGGACACTGAGCATTTCTTTATATTTTTCCGGAGCAGTCAATATCCCGACAGCCTCTTTCAGGTCCTTATCATCTTTCAACTGTTGGATGATACTTCCACGCTGATAGTAATAACGTTTGATAATTTCCACTGCAATCATCTCCTTTATATCCTTTGAGAAGTGGTCGAGGTCACGCTCCAGGTTATGAGATAGCTTTTTCTCCAAAGCCTTGAATTCGTCGGACGCATCCGTCAGGTATCCTTCAAACTCCGCCATTTCTTTCAAGTTCTTCAAAATCTTCTCAGTCTGCTGGTCGTACTTGAAATCTGCTTTCTGTACCATCGCCTTAAAGTCGGCATAGTCGGCATCCGTTATCTTAAAATCTTTAGGAGCCGGAATCGTGGGGTGCTTCAAACAATACTCCGTAGCGTAATTAAATATCAAGTTGTCATTCACCAAGTAGAACAGGATATTAGGCAACTTATCCTGCTTGACGGTAATATCGGGAGTAACTCCGCCACCGTCACGTACCTCACGTCCGGCAGCAGTATGGAATACGGTAGTCAAGCTATCCGGAATACGTCCTACGCTGCCGTCCTCATTGCGGTGTTTGTAGTCGATAGCCTGCACGCAACGGCCGCTCGGAATATAGTATTTGGAAGTTGTCAGTTTCATTGTGCCTCCATAAGGCAGCGGACGGGTGGTCTGCACAAGCCCTTTTCCAAATGTACGGTTACCCACCACTACTGCACGGTCATAATCCTGCAATGCACCTGCCAGGATTTCCGATGCAGAAGCTGTTGCACTATTCACCAGCACAGCCAGCGGAATTTCCAAATCCAGCGGCTCACGCAACGTCTTGTACGTATTGCTTGCCTGTTTGGTCTTTCCTTTCGTTGTCACCAGTGTTTTGCCGCGCGGCAGGAAGAAGTTGGCTATTTCCACGGCTTCGTCCAGCAAACCGCCGCCGTTATTACGCAGGTCGATAACCAAAGAAGTTATTCCCTGCTTTTTCAAATCAAGAAATGCCTGCTTGAACTCTTTGGAAGGATTACCGGAGAAAGTGCTCAGGTTGATATAACCGATGTTGTTATCCAACATTGCATAATAAGGAATAAAAGGCAACTGGATAGAACGACGAACGATATCGAATTCCAACGGCTGTTCCGTTCCGGGACGTTGCACCTTCAGTTTGAAGCTCGTGCCTACCTGCCCGCGAAGCATCTCGCTAACTTCCTGATTATTTTTTCCTGCAAGGTCCTTGCCGTCGATTTCCATAAGAATATCGCCTGCCTTCAGGCCTACGGTAGCCGCCGGCATATGTTCGTAAGGTTCGGCTATCATGGAACGCTTCAGTTTGGTATTCCAGGTTATGATAGAGCCGATACCGCCATACGTATTCTTCAACATCTGTTCCAGTTCGCTTTGGTCGTCTTCCGGAAAATATTGCGTATAGGGGTCAAGTGAATACAGCATGGATTCGATGCCGGTACGGATAGTCTTGTTCGGGTCTATCGTATCCACATAAAACATATCCAATTCCTTTACTATAGAATTGAATATATCCAAATTCTTTGCTACCTGAAAACTACGGTTGTCTCCACTCTTAAACCCAAAAAAGAAACTTGTACCTACTGCTACCAATAGGACAGCTATCCAACGTATCTTTAAATATTTCATATATTCTAATTTATCATTATTATATCTTCCTTTATCTTCTCCCACTTTGAATCCGGCAGTTCCGTTCCAATCACCTGTATTACCTCACCCGACAGGATAGCACCTATTTTTCCGCACTTTTCCAAAGAATATCCGCAAGTCAGCCCATATAGAAAACCTGCCGCAAAAAAATCTCCGGCACCGGTAGTATCAACCACTTTCGCCACCGGCACAGCCTCAACACGTACTTCTTCCGTTCCCTTACGAATCAGCGAGCCGCGCGCTCCCACCTTTACAATGGCAATGCTACACATTTTAGCGATAATATCCAACGCTTCCTCAGGTTCTTTACCGGTAAACGCCTTCGCCTCTTCCTCATTGGCAAAAACAATATCCACATATTTATTTACCAGCAAAGAGAAGAACTCATGGTCGCCTGCCACGATGTTATAACTTGCCATATCCAGACAAACCTGCAAACCGGCTTCTTTGGCCAACTCAATAGCCCGGAGAATCATATCGTGTTCCTGTACCAGATAACCCTCTATAAACAGATAAGTATATCCCTTGAACATCTCCAGCGACAGTTCTTCCGCTTTCAACGTAGACGCTGCTCCCAAATATGTGCCGAACGTGCGCTCTCCGTCCGGAGATATAAAAGTAGACGCCACTCCCGAAGGCAATGTATCTGAAACTAATAAATCAGCTTCCGTTCCATGCTTCAGCAAACTTTCCCGAAAAAAGTTACCATAAGAATCATTATTTATCTTTCCGATGAACCCGGTTCCCGCTCCAAGCTGCGCCATGCCACGGATTGCATTTCCGGCAGAGCCACCGGTAGCCAAATGAGTTTTCATACGGCTAAATTCTTCATTGATTTTCAGTAACTTATCTTCATCTATAAGCGTCATACTGCCCTTGGGCAAGTCCATTTTAGTTAAGATTTCATCACTGTCAAGGGTTGCTAACACATCGACCAATGCGTTTCCCAATCCAATTATTTTATCCATTTCTGATATTTTTTTTGCAAAGATATTGCATATTTCAAAATATCCTATTACTTTTGCAGCGCATTTGAGAAAAAACAACATTCTTCCTTAGCTCAGTCGGTTAGAGCATCTGACTGTTAATCAGAGGGTCCTTGGTTCAAGTCCAAGAGGAAGAGCAAAAGAAAAACTTAAATGCAACATTCTTCCTTAGCTCAGTCGGTTAGAGCATCTGACTGTTAATCAGAGGGTCCTTGGTTCAAGTCCAAGAGGAA
>NZ_JBCODG010000090.1:15563-15799 GCF_040928965.1 Bacteroides sp. 2201st1_D9_2201SCRN_220225
GAGCAAAAAAGGTTCGTCATTACGGCGGACCTTTTTTTGTTGGATATCCCATTTCCTCCAGAGGAGCCCCCCCCAAAAAAAAATGGACCAACGTAAAAAATATCCCATTCCTTACCTCACCAGGTTACAAGAATGGGATATACAAACAAAACAAACAACGGGTCAACGTAAAAACCTGAGGGATTCATAGCTTATGCATAAATTTTCGCCAGTCTGAACAGGAAGAAAGCTCTGTC
>NZ_JBCODG010000091.1:0-15670 GCF_040928965.1 Bacteroides sp. 2201st1_D9_2201SCRN_220225
TTCAAAAAACCGTGTAATTGACTATATTTCAATAATTTCAAAGAACTATTTATCCACTTTTACGGGACAGTAGTGAGAAGCATTGAAAAATTATCCAATCAAAACGCTATTTAGATATATTACATTAAAAAAGGTCTGATAAATAAAAGAAAGTTAATGACAAGTTTTGTTTTTACACAAACAATATATATCTTTGACATCGCAAACAAACAAATAATATTAAAAAGAAAGTGATTTTATCACAAGAGTATAAAAAAAAGCACTACTTTTTTTTATCCAGAAAACTTGTAGTGTGTTTTCTTATATCAATAACTTTGAATAACACATATGCCCAGGTGCAACGCGGCAAGAAAGACGATGCGAAAGCCGAATTAATATCTTTCAAAGACCGTTGGGGTATCAAGACAAATGCTGTTGACTGGTTATTGACCGTTCCTAATATTGGCGTAGAATTTGACTTGGGCAATACCATCCGGAACAAACGTACAATCGGTGCCAATATAAAGTGGAACTGGAACACCTCGCAAAAGTACACCCCATCCCTTATTTTCAATGTATTCGATGCACGGGTAGAGTGGCGTCAGTATTTTCGCACCCGTAAAAGAGGCGGCGTCACCAAAGATGCCAATCTGATGACACGTCTCAAGGAAACCGTATTCACCACCCAGCGCAAGAATCCGCGCCAGGAACGCGCTTACTACTGGGGCGTATATGTCAACGCCGCCAGCTACAACTTTAAAATCGGTAAGGAAGGCAAGCAGGGTAACGCCTACGGAGCCGGCATCAGCGTGGGATATACCGCTCCGCTTTACGGCTACCGCAACAATTACATAGACCTGGAGTTGGGAGGTTCCGCCGGACTGCTTTACACCTCATACGATGTTTATACGCACGATGCGGAAAGCGACTGTTACCCGCGCATAGCGGAGAAATGCAAAGGCGGGCACATCGTGCCGTTCCCTCTGATAACGGATTTACGCGTAGCTTTCGTTTACCGGTTCATGTCGGCAGGCAGCAAGTATAAGGAATCGGTGTACCGCCGTGTACAGATACGCGACTTCGCCCGCCAGGCACTTAATGAAAAGATAAATAAGATGCGCGAACGCATCGACTCCATCAACAATGCGGTACGGAAACAAGGTTTCAGCCGCCCGGACAGCCTGCTTACCAAAGAAGAGCTGAAACAATGGAAGCTGATGCAGCAAGAGCGCAAGGAACTCGCTTTGAAAGAAGCTGCCGACAAACTGCGCAAACAGGTAGCCGATTCTCTGGGCATACAACTTAGCGATACACTCACTTCCGAACAGGAAAAGACCATACGCAAGGCACTGAAAGTACGTGAAGACCAATTGAAGCAGAAAGCCGAAACACAAGATTCTGCCAAACGTGGCAAACGTGCTGCCAATGCCAAGAAAGCCAAACTGCATACCAAGGAAAAGAAAGAAAAGAAAGATAAAGACTCCGGGAAAAACCGGAAAAAAGACGGAAAGCCGGAAGCGGAAGCCGCCAACAAAGAAAAGGGAGATGCTTCCGGTGAAGAAGATGATGAAAAGGAGGATAAAGGATGAAGAACAAGACACTGACATACCTTGCCCTCAGCCTGCTGTGCTGCATCTGTGCCTGCACCTCGGTAGACCTCTGTCCGGAAGCGGAACATCCGCACATCACCGACATGCGTGTACGGCTCAACTGGGGCGACATCAGCAAAGATGAGATTCCGGCAGAAATGCACATCGTAGCAAGCCGTATCATAAACACCTGGCGCACCCGCGGCATCATCAACACATCCATAGACCCTGCCACAAACAATAATATAACGCAACAGGAAACGTCTTCCGACACCCGGACAGCTTCAAATACAAAAGAAAATTCGGAAGATAACTCAATAGAGAGTCCGGAAGAAACCGCTTCTTCTTTTTACTTGCGCGGAGGTGAGTACAACATTTTTATCATCAACGAGCAGTATGCGGATGTTCCGGCACAGACAGGCGATACGGAACAGTCCCCTACTCCCATCATCAGCATAGAAAATCTGGACAATTACATCCACGACAATAAGGTAAGCGTGAAAGACCTTTATCTGCAAATCAGCAGTATGGGCAATGAAAAGCCCGACATCGTAGAGGGCAATGACCTGCCCGATTTCAATCCTGACGATGAATACCTGCAGGAAATAAAGTCGCCCATATTCTATGCGGTGCAAAAGAACATAAACATCCAAACCGGACAACCGACCATCCTGGATTTTGATATGCAACGCATCAGCCAGCGTATCAATATCGTCTTCAATATCCGCACCGAAGGAAACATAAAAAGAGAAGACCTCGCGGCGCCCATCATCGAATTGTCCGGCGCTTGCGGACGCTTCAACATCGCCGACGCCTGTCTGGACACCACCCGCCTCTACCGGATGGCACATCAGGTACAACCGGACGAGTTTACGCAAACCGGAGAGGGTACTTACCGATGCGTGGTCCATTTCCACACCCTCGGCGTCATCCCCAGCGCGGCAAAAGGACATTTCAACGGACCGGGCATCCTGCAAGTTGCCTTGCAGGTATCTACTCCCCAACTGGATTCTTCCGGTGCACCGGTAGTGGATGAGGAAGGCAATCCCGTGAAAAACAGCCGCTACATCTACGGCGCCATCAATCCCTATGACGAACTGACCGCAGCGCAGCTCATTGAAGTGCGCGACGGCAAAATATACCTGCGTTACAGCAAAGAAGATGTAAACATCGAAATCACAACGCCTTTAGTAATAAAGGCCGACCAGATAGTACCCAACGATACCGGCATGGGATGGCAACCGCACGATCCCACCAATCCGGACGATGACATAATAATAGAGATATAAAGATGAAACGCCTGACATATAGCAATAGCATGCAAAAGCGGAGACACCGGCACAAACTTATTCTGCCGTTATGGTGCATACTGCTGCTTGTTACCGGTTGCGGTAATCTGTACACCGGCGACGAGTCGCTCTATGACCCCAATCATCAGGACAACCAGGGCGACCAGACGCAACTGCCCGTCATGGTAGCATTCAGCGACCCTATATATAATGTATTGACACGCGGTGCGGGAGTGCTGGATCCCACAGACGAAACAAACTTCAGCAAACGCATAGCCGACGGCACTTTCTTCGTATACGCATTCCGGCGCGACAATCCCAACGGAATGACCTATGCCCATCGCCGGGCCGAAGATGCCGACCGGCGCTATTGCCTCATCGACGGCAGTCTGGACGAAATCTCCGCCGAAGAATGCACGGCACTGGGACTCACCGCCGAGCAATGCAAACTGCACGGCAAACGGGCGGCTTATGCAGGAAACGGCTCGTTCATCAACTGGAAAAGTTCCGGATACATCCCCTATTACAATTTGCAGGAAGAATTCGATGCCTTCAACTTCTTTGCTTATTACTACGACAATGCGCAAGTGGGCGAAGTGAAGCGCGAAGCAGACCGTATCTGTTTCGATGTCACCGTAGACGGCTCGCAAGACCTGATGTGCGCCGCTGCCGCCGACCTCAAAGCGCTGATAGAAGACGTGGAAAACGGACGAAAGATAGCTGCCGACTACAGCGAACAGGCTGCCCGTCTGAAACAGCTCGGCGCCGACGAACGTCAGCTCATGCGCAGCTGCTATTACGGCACGTACACGGCACGCCGCAACATCTGGCCCATAATCCGCATGAAGCATCAGCTTTCATACGTCAAGTTAAAATTCTATCCTGCCAGCAAAAGCACGAAAGACATCGTTTACATCACGGGTGTCTGGATAGAATGCGTCAACAAAGGCGTTTTCACTGTAGCCTCGTCCGACCCTGCAAACGTAGGCGTCCATTTCCCCACAGAGGGAGAACGGGGGAAATTACCGGCGCGTGATGCAGAGGGAAAAGAAATAGCATGGACCGATGAAGAAGGAAAATCACTCTATCCGATGCAAGTAAGGGAAGAAGATGCGGACAAGGAAGTAAACCAGCGTCCGGCAACAGACGGCGGGGTTTTCCTGCTGCCGCCGGGCAACAATGCCACGCTCCTTATAAATACGGTATATTATCCCGACGCAACCGGGAGTGAACCCTATATCACGACTTTCAGCTACGACTTAAAGGATGCCGTGTACAACAAAGACGAAAACGGCGCTTACCTCTCCAGTGGATTTATGGGCGGACGCGAATATAACATCAGCGCCTATATATACGGTCCGCAGGATATAAAGCTGAATGTACAGGCTGCCTCGTGGGTAAACGGTGGAGATATAGAGATAGGAGAAGAATAAAATTGAAACAGACAGAGATTTATATATTTTCTTTTATTAATTAAAAATTCAATGAAGTATGAAAAAGCAATTTTTCTATGCAGCAATGGCGCTCGCAGTAATGAGCAGCTGTTCAAAGGACAATGATCCGGGTATCGGTAATCCGGACGACAACAATGACAAGGCAGTGATCGCATTAGGCGTGGACGTACCCACGGTTACGGCTCTCAGCAGAGGAACCGGCTCTGTGGGCGATGTAGAAGGCGAGAACAACAAGTGGAACAGCCAACAACTGTATATCCACATGGTAGACAGAGCCACCGGCTTAGAAGCCGAAGAAGGCGCTGAAGGAGCAAAAACTCCGATTCTCGATAACGCAACTCTCCAGTTCAGAGCCCCCAAAGCAACCGAAGGCAATAACGGTGCAATCAGAATCTATAACAATTATGTAGAAGATACCGACAACGGCGTGATTCAATACAAATACTACCCGACCAACGGCACCTATACATTCTACGGTTATCATGTTGACGATGCAACCCACGATGATGCAACCATTACGGCAGATGAGAAGAAAGTGAAGAATGTAACAATCAACGGTACTCAAGACCTATTGGCAGCCAGTACCATAGATATGGCCGAGAACGATGCTTCCAATGACCAAAGTTTATATAAAGACATAGCTACCACGCTAAGCGGCGAGTGGACGGAACTTATGAAATACCAGTTCGGCGCCCGTACAGCCCGTAAAGGTATTGTTCCTGTCCTGAAATTCAACCATCAGCTGGCTCGTTTGAAGTTTTTCGTAAGGGCAGGCAGTGAAAGCGCAGCCGGCTATAAATATGAAGGCAGCAATTGGGTGGAACGCAAAAGTACTGACGGACAGGATAAGACACTCGGTATGCAAGTCACTAAGATTACCTTGAAAGACATGGTAAATGTTGTCGACATGGATCTGGCTACTACGACTTCCGCAAGAAACGGAGCCTCCACCGCTCCTTTTGTTGTATGCAGTAAAGATGCTGATAACAAAAACAAGTTAGACCCGGACAAAGGTTTAATCACTCCGGTAGTGCCCAAGTATCCTTACGGCCACGAAAATATTCCGGCAGATAGTGACCCCGACGCTAAAGGAACTCAAGTGGGTGAACCTGTTATGTTTTTCCCTAACGGAAACATCAGCTTGTCCATAGACCTTAAACAATATGTAGAAGATACAAAAGACGAAACAGACGGTGACAAGATTACATACAAAGAAGTTGAGAAGCTGGATACTCCCTTAATCATCGATCAGTCCAAGATTTCAAAAGATGTGAAAGAATTCAAGGCCGGTGCTTCTTACAACGTATACATTACAATCTATGGCTTCGAAAAGATAGAGGTTACCGCAGTGCTGACCGCATGGGAAGACGGTGGTGACATTGAAACTGACATCGAAGACGGAAAATAAGAACCGGCTCCTCTATCGGGAAATAACTCCTGAGGACAATCCAACTACCAACGGGCGGTACGAGAACTACCAACCGTTGGTACTTGAAATACCAAAGCGTGGTACAGGAGCTACCAACTGTTGGCACGGAAGCTACCAAACGTTGGTACAAGGAATACCAAAGCATGGTACCGGAAGTACCATACCGAGGAACATAGGAGAGCAACGATATGTTTAACCAATTACTCACTACAATCATGAAAAAGAATTTATGGATGCTGGCAGCCGCCCTTTGCATGACAGCCTGCTCGCAAAACGAGGATATCGTAATAGAGCAACCGGTCAGCGACAACGACTTCGAATCGCCGGACGGACGGCTAATCATCCAATTGGGTGGAATAGAGACACGTATAGGGGCCAGCGTAGGCGTAACACGCGCACCGCTGGATAAGCTATACGATGAGACCAGCGGTGCTACTACCCGATTGGGTATTTTCGCCCTTGCCACCAATGACGCTACCACCAGCACCGCCATTACCGATGCCAACAGAACCGCAGCATGGGGCGATACGGAGAACTACGGAATTCTGCTGAACAATATACAGGCAGCAGTAACCGCCTGGCCCAAGCAAGACGGCTCCGACGTAAAACCGGACGGTTTGGAGAATGACCTGGCACAGAAAATCACATTATATAAAGGCAATGCCGCAAACGGTGTGTACTACTACCCGATGCAGAAGAAATACGACTATAGCTTCTACGGCTACGCCCCTTATCAGGAAGGCCAAACCATAAGTGCCGCAAAGCCGGAAATAACATTCGCCCATTTCGACGGCTCGCAGGACATCATCTGGAACAATGCCACCGCCGGAGAGATAGCGCCAAACAGCATTTACCTGAAAAAGGATGTAAAGAACGACGCTTCCCTGACCGGCTATAAAGCCCAATACATCCGCCAGTTGAAGTATCACCACGAACTGAACCAGGCAGCCTCTGAAAAGTTACAGGACTATCCGTGGATACCCAACATCAACTTCGAGCACCAACTGGCACAGTTGCGTTTCTCCGTGATTCCCGCCACCGAGCAGTCCGAAGAGGACAGAACAGCCGTCCAAAACATGAAAGTGAAGAATATCACCATCAAAAGCCACGGCACAACGGCCACCCTCAACGTTCTGACCGGGAAACTGACCTTTACCGACAACGGTTCCCTGCTTATGCGGGAAGCCACCGACGACGGCAAAGGCAATATTACTTTTACGGACGACAATGCCGACGGAACCGTCGAAGTTTCCAAAGACATTTATGTCCAGAAATACGAAGGCGGACAATATACGCTTAACGGCATGTCAAGCGCTAACCCGCTGATACAAGGCTATCTGATGGTGAAACCGGACATGGAACAATTCCTGATGGACGTCACCATCATGGCTCCCGATGCCAGTGGAGTGCCGCAAGACCTGATTGTACGCGACATCCCCGTCAATGCTCCCGCCCCCGCCGTCGATTCAGGCAAAAGTGACAATTTGTTCTATGCCGGCTATTACTACAACGTACGTATCGGCATCTACGCCACCCAACAAATCAACGCTACCGCCACTTTAGCTACCTGGAAACCGGGCGGTGACTCCGTAGACGTACCCATAAAGTAAAGGCGGAAAGCATCCGCATAAAAACAGAAAAAGTGTAATGAGTAAAAAGAAAAACATATCGTACCTGTTCGGCCTCGCATTCCTGTTATTGGCAGGATGCGACACAGACACTGCCACAGTTCCTCTTCCCGATGACGGGGAGAGGGCTGTGGAAGTGCGGCTGAGGGCATCGGTATGCACCGTAGAGACTACCGTCGGCCGGAGCGTCATTGAAGGCACGGCCCTGAATACAGGAGATGAAATAGGTATATTTCTGATGAGAGACAGTAATTTCAGCACCCCATACTTGCAGAATCTTCCCTATCAATATGCAGAGGGCGGACAACTGAATTTGCAGCCGGAAGGAACAAAAGTGTACTACCCTGCCCGGCAGGACACGCTCTATCTGTACGGTTATTATCCTTATACGGAAACAGCCGCTGCAGATGAAAACGGTAAAGTATCCATTCCCGTTACCGCCGCTCTGGAAGCAAAGGACGCCACAGACTACCTTTACACCGGTGAGACCAAAGGCAGCAAGAAAGCGGCTGCAACCGCAGCAGGCATTGCCGTCTCCTTGAAACATGCCTTGGCACGGCTACGCCTCAACATATCCACCGACCGCCCCGAATATACGGCGGACTCATACCCGGTGTTGCAAAGCATCGGTTTTACCACCCGTGAGGGACAAACAGGGACAATGGACCTGCAAACAGGCGACATCACATCCGATAGTCCGGACACCGGTACATCCGTCAACTCCGATTATCGGAACGAAGCATCCCCGCTCAACCTTATCCCCGGAACAGCCGGCATTCAAAAGGATTATCTGCTGCTGCCATACGGGCATGAGACTATCAGTGCGCTCCGCCGCTTGACATTCAGTATAAAAGAGCCGGACGGAAGCGAAAAAGACATCGTAGTGTTCGACGAAGCCGATGCCGGTGCAAACACTCCCCCGCTAATCGTACTGGAAGCCGGCAGCATAACCACCCTCAACATCCTATATACGCAAAACATGGCTGTAAAAGCTTCCGTAAACGACTGGAACAAGGGTACAGAACATACATTTCAATAGAACGGAACTTACAAATCCCAACCAACAAAACGCTAAAAACCGATATGCCAAAAACCAATCACCATATACTCTCTTTAAGCAGCATCTTCTTTCTGCTGCTACTTTGCAGTTTCCCTACCCTGCACGCCCAGCAACTGGCAGTAAAGACCAACGGCCTGATGCTTGCCGCCATGGCTCCCAACATCGGCTGCGAATTCGTTGTGGGCGAACGGAGCAGTATCGACATCTCGGCTTTCGGCGCAGTCAACATCTACGGCAACAAAGCCAAAATGATAGGTCTTCTGCCCGAATACCGCTATTGGTTTAACGGACGCCCCATGACACGGGAATTTGTGGGAATAGCCGCTCTCGGCGTGTCCTACGACATCACATGGGGAGACCGCATCTATCAGGGCGATGCTGCCGGCGCCGGGATTACCTTCGGCTATGCGCTGAACCTGAACCGACGCCTCAACGTAGAGTTTTACGGCGGATTCGGCGCCGTGTACTTCAAGCAAAAACAATACTACAAAAACGATAACATAGAGGACTACACCGACGGAACGGCACAAGCCAACGCCAACGGTTACAAACTGCTGCCTATCAAAATAGGTGTCTCCATATCCTATATCTTCAAATAAAGAATAACCGCCATGAAAAATTTCATCATAACATCAGCCGTTTGCATTGCTATGATTTTATCTTCCGCATCAAGCATGGCGCAACAAATCACTATCGTGTCCGGCAAAGTGCTGAACCTGCCCGAAGGTGAAAAAAAGCCGCGCCCCTTCCCCATGGGAGAGACCGTGCGTATTTTTGCTTTCAATACCGTGGCCTCGGCACGCGATGCCCTGAAAGCACTTGAAACCGGCGGTGGCGGAACATTACTCTTCGACGCCGATGCCGTGGCGGGCGCCGACGGATACTATGAAATACGTGTAGCGGAAAACGGCGCGCTAATCTTTAACGTGCAAATGAAAAACGAACTGCGCGAGGTGAATTACAAACAGGAGATAAACGCCAACATCGACGGCGGCATCGCTCTTGAGGAGGTGGAAGTTGTGGCAGAAAACCCAAACCCGCAACCCCGGCCCGTAGCCGGGAAAATAGTGGGCAACAAACTGATTGTAAACAACTCGGTAGCCATTCCCAGCAATTACGGCGCGCCCAACCGCCGGCTCATCATGCAACCTTATATCATGGACTGTACCACCGAAGAGATAGTGAGCTACATGGACCCGACAGTTATGGACGGCCCCGAATACGGACTGACGCAAGACCGCCGCATGGCCTACGACATCAGGAACGACAAACTGGCTCCCTATATCAATACCCGCCGCCAACTGGATGCCACACGCTTCAACCTGGACATCAACGACTCGGTACCCGTACCCGACCCCAGACGCATTTACAGTGTATTGTCCAAAGTTATTATAGCAGACTATACCCACCCTACATACGAAGCGGAATGGAAAATGACTACCTGCAAAATAAAACGCCCGTTGCAGTTTCTGGAGTTCTCGTTCCCCGATTTTGAATTAGACCCTGATAAATACAAGGAAACGCCCCGGCGCGAACGGCGGAATACGGCAGGCAATATTTCGCTGACATTCCTTGTGGGCAAGGCCGAACTGGATCCTGCCGACTCTGCCAATGTGGTGCAGATGAACAAGTTGCAGGAAGACCTGATGAACATCGTAAACGGTGAGGGCACCACACTGAAAGAATTTAAGATAACCGGCGTATCGTCTCCCGAAGGACGCTATGCCAGCAACCTTGCGCTTGCCAAGCAACGAACGGCTTTCGCCCTACGGAAAATCACTTCGGTAATACCTGCCGCCAAATGGAGCCGGGTATACAAGCATCCTACGGAAACCCGTGTTGCCACTTGGAATGAAGTAGCCGATTTACTGGAACGGGACAGCCTCACTGCGGAAGCGCGGGAGATAAGGGAAATCATCGGGAAATATAAGAATCCGGATGCGCAGTTTGCCGCCGTATCGCGTCTGCCCTACTACTCCACCATCATCAAAGAACGGCTGCCCAAACTACGCACCGTACAGTACGAATACAAACATGAAATATTCCGTGAACTGAATCCGGATGAAATATTGGACAAATACTTGCACGACCCTCAATACGCCGACGGCAAAAAGTCGTTTACCCGATACGAGTACTGGCATTTGTTCCGGATGATAAAAGACCCGGAAGAAGCGGAGAAACTTTATCGGCGCGCTTACAGGGAAACAATGGCCTACGACACGAAAGGGAAAGAAAAACCGTGGATTCTGGCGGCAAACAACCTTGCAATAGCACTGCTACGCAGGGATACTTTCGACGTAGAGATACTGAAACCCCTGATTGACCTTAAGCGGAAAGTGAACATGGTGGACTCTTTCAATGACGGTATCAGCATAACCAAGACTGAGGTAAACCCCGAAACAATCGTCGCCAACCAGCTCGCAATGTACATACGCGCCTATAACTTTGAAGAGGCCAGCATCCTTGCCGACAAACTTCCGGATACCGAACGCTTCCAGATGATAAAGGCATTTGCCAACTGTCTGGGCGGATACTACGACTACCGGGGTGCAGCCACCGTAAAGGAGGGCGAGGAACGTAAAAAAGTATTCAAATTGGTAAAGGAGTCGTCACCGCTCAATAATATTGTAATGTGCATGGCTATGGAAACGGACAATTACAACAAAGAAGCACAGAAAGCATTGGAAGAACTGCCTGAAACGGCCATGACTAAATACATGAAACTGGTGATTTACATCCGGGAAAAGAAACTGTATGAATGGAGCTACGATAACGCCCTCGACTTTGACGAAGCCTGCAAGAAGTTGGAAGAAATCGTCAAACTGGATGAGAAATACTACAAAATAGCCGTTAACGACGGTGAAATCAGTAAGGAATTTATGGAATATTACGACCAGGGCGACTGGAAACTTTATTAAACGGATATGGAGAGTTGAACATCATGAAGAAACCACTGATTATATTGATTGTACTGCACACACTGATACCTTTTGCCTTTGCCCAACAGCAAGCGGGCAATAATCCTTCTCCGGCAACGCATCCTAAAGATACCGTCGGCATAGGATTCGATGCTACCCGGCAGATGTTCCAAAGGCGTTACCAGCATCCGGATGCAGTGCCTTTCGACACACTATGGAAAAACAATGTATATATCTCCTTGTTTGGCGGCATGGACAAAATGATTCCGCGCGGAAACACGGATTTCAACACCGGTCCCGTGGGCGGTATCGCCGCCAATTGGCAGTTCGCCCCCGCCCATGCCCTGCGTGCCTCATTGCTGGCGGGTAACTTCTCGCGCAAAATAGACAACGAAACCCTATTGCGTTTCGGACTGCAGGCGGATTATCTGCTGAATGTATCATCCTACGTCAACGGCTACAATCCCGGACGTATCTTCGAGTTCCTGACCGTAGCGGGAGTCGGCTATCAATTATCTTCACTGGCAGGCAGAGTGGAACATGTGGCCGACCTGCATTTAGGTTTCCAACTGAAACTGCACCCTACCGCACATGTGGACTTTTATCTGGAACCCCGTTTCACCATTATGAGTGACGGCATAGACCATTCCTTTCAAAAGAACTGGCATAAATATGACATGACCTACGGTGCGACCGTAGGAATGAACTACCGCCTGAAAGCATGGAAGCCCTTCGGCAAAATGCGCATACTGGAAGGCAATCATTTTTTGGACAATACCTTTCTCAGCATCGCTGCCGGCGGGCAGTTTCAAGCTTCCCGCCTGACAAGTGAAATGGGACTGACAAACTCCATCGGCCCGCACATCAGCCTGTCTGCCGGCAAATGGCTGATACCGGCATTCGGCTTACGGCTGTCGGCATTCAAATCGGCCGATACCTGGCATAAGAAAGTAATCGCCTCTTCGGCGAGTTCGGCCGGTGAAGAGTTTTATGAGATGTCCGCATACGCCGGGGGACGCCTGGAAGGTATGCTGGATGCCACTTATTTTTTTAACGGCAGGCAACTCAATCCCAAATTCTCCGTCAATGTATTGGCGGGCGGTGAACTGGGATATATTCAAAAAGAAAATGGTTATCGGCCCGCAAAAGGCGGATATACGGGATTTACAGGCGGCTTGCAATTTAAATACCGGCTTTGGGGCGATGTTTCTTTATTTGCAGAGCCACGCACCAGTCTGGCATCCTATTCATTAAAGACCAATGAAAAGGAAGAAGGCAGATACGTAGCCAAAAAGTTCACAGACAATCTGTACAGTATCAATATAGGTATAGAGATACAACGTACCGATGAAGAAAACCGTATGGCACGCTCTTTAAACCGTGATTTGTTTAAGCCTTCTTTCTTTGTAAGCGGCGCAATCGGTTTCTCCGTTCCCATACAAATGAAGCGGTATGAACCGAAACGCTACTTCGACTACATGGCCACGATAAGTGCAGGACGCATTTTCACCCCATTGTCATCACTCCGTTTAGCAGCGGATTACGGACCTCTGTCCACAGACCGGAAAGGGAAAACCTTGGAATATGATATGGCAAGCGGAAGCCTTGACTATATGCTGAACCTTACCAATCTGATGACGGGATATGACCCCGAACGCAAATACGACGTACAGCTATCTGCCGGAATAGTGGCTTCTATGCGGATGAAACATGAGAACCGCTTCTTTATCGGCGGAGAAGCGGGACTGCAAACATCTTACCGGGTGGGTCGCCGCTTCAAGGTATTCCTCGAACCCAAAATCCGCATTTATGGCAAGGAACTGCTAATACAGGATAATGTGCAGGGGAGCGACATCATGATGTCGCTAAATGCCGGAACAAGCTTTTCGTTCTAAACGGGAACAGGTTATTTCAGAAGTTCATCAATCTTCTTAACCAAAGCCGAGAACTCTTCCGGATTATAAAGGCGGGTGAGCATCACGATGCGTCCTTCCTTATCAATCAATACATTACGGGTAATACCAGCTTGGCGCAACGCATATTTGGCGAAAATATCAGCCCCCGGGTCCAATCCCAACGGATAGGTAACGCCCGTGGACTTGCCAAAAGCTATGACTTTATTCAACGGCTCGTCACGGTCGATGCCCATTAACATGAAATCCGGATCGGACTTATGCTTCTGCCATATATCCTTTTCGATAAAAGGCATCTCCTTACGGCATACACCACACCAGCTTGCCGTAAACTGCAACATAACCACCTTGCCACGGAAATCGGAAAGCGTAACGGTCCTGCCGTCTGTCAGCGTAACGGTAAAATCGGGAGCCACCTGCCCCACTTTCACAATATAACCGGTATCGTCTGCCTCTGCTTCCTGCGCCATACCTACCATGCTGCACAATGCGAATAGGCCAAGTACCAATGATCTGAGTCGCTTCATTTTTCTTTGTTTTTAAGTATTCATAAATAGATTTCCTGTCGCAAAAGAAACTAATTAGGCATAACAAAACAAATAGAGTATGAACTCTTTGCAAATATTTAACTCATACCCCACACGAAATGCGCGGATTTACACAGACAGCATCTAATGACCGTTCAGTCATTCATAAACCGTCTTGTGTAAATCCGCGCAACTTATATTCAAAGCCTTACCGCTCCGAAAACCCGTTCCTTAGATATTGGGTTTTATGTCCAACTTCACGGGCTTAATCATGTTTTCGGGCTTCAGGATAGTATCCAAATCTTCTTTGGAAAGAATGTTGTGTTCCAGAACCAGTTCATAGACACCTTTTCCCGTTGCAAGAGCTTCTTTGGCTATCTTGGTAGAATTTTTATAACCGATAACCGGATTAAGAGCCGTAACCACACCGATGCTATCGTGTACATATCTGCGGCATACTTCCTCATTAGCGGTAATACCGTCGATACAGAGTGTGCGCAGGGTATCGAATCCGTTCATCAGCAAATCGGCAGACTCAAAACAACATTGCGCCATTACGGGTTCCATTGCATTCAGCTCCATTTGAGCTGCTTCGCCACTCATAGCCACACAAAGGTCGTTGCCGATTACCTTATAGGATATCTGATTCATTACCTCAGGGATAACCGGGTTGACCTTACCCGGCATAATGGAAGACCCCGGCTGCATGGCAGGCAGATTGATTTCTCCCAATCCGCAACGCGGACCGGATGCAAGCAGACGAAGGTCATTGCATATCTTGTTCATCTTCACCGCAACTCTTCTCATAGCCGAGGAGTAGCCTACAAGGCAAGAAGTATCCGAAGTAGCTCCCACTAAGTCACCGGACAGTTTCACGTCCCATCCGGTAAGCTTCGACAAAGCCTTCACGCATTTCTCCGCATATTCCGGTTCTGCCGCAATACCCGTGCCGATGGCGGTAGCTCCCATATTGACCGTAAGGAATTCCTCCGCCGCAAAGTTCAGGTTCTTTATCTCATTGCGCAAAATGCTGGCAAATCCGTTGAATGTCTGTCCAAGAGTCATGGGCACAGCATCTTCCAACTGCGTACGTCCCATTTTAATGATGTGTTTAAACGCTTCGGCTTTGCGTTGGAACGCATTGATCAACTCCTCAAAATGTTTCATAAGTTTGAGGTGGGTATAATACATTCCTATATGTATGGCAGTAGGATAAGCGTCATTGGTGGACTGCGAGCGATTGACATGATCGTTCGGTGAGCAGTATTGGTATTCGCCGCGTTTATATCCCATGATTTCAAGCGCGCGATTAGCTATTACCTCATTGGCATTCATATTGGTAGTGGTGCCTGCTCCCCCCTGAATCATGTCTACCGGGAACTGCTCGTGGTGCTTGCCTTCGAGTATCTCCTTACAGGCTTTAAGGATAGCATCCGTTTGCTGCCCGGTAAGCAGACCAAGTTCGGAATTGGCAATGGCTGCTCCCATTTTGGTAATGGCAAGAGCGTTGATAAACAAAGGATATTCGTTCAGATGAAATTTACTGATACGGAAATTCTCGATACCTCTGAGAGTCTGTACTCCATACATGGCGCTTTCCGGTATTTCACGGCTGCCGATTAAATCGCTTTCTGTGCGAGTTTTTGTAGATAGTTCTTCTTTCATAATATATGTTTATTAACTATTTCAATAAGCGGTCATCAAAGAATAACCAAAGATAGCATAAATTGTTTTGTAAACAATAATACTTATTATTAGGTTAACAACATTTAATACAAGCCTTTTTATACACATATTACTATATATAATATCACTACTGTCCCGTAAAAGTGGATAAATAGTTCTTTGAAATTATTGAAATATAGTCAATTACACGGTTTTTTG
>NZ_JBCODG010000092.1:0-15250 GCF_040928965.1 Bacteroides sp. 2201st1_D9_2201SCRN_220225
GAATATATTGTTTTGGTCTGTATGTCATATTTTAGATTAATATTTAGGATGGAATTTATTAGATTTGCTATATAGAAATTTATATATTCTCCCATTCTAGCTCCAAATCTGATAATTTTATTGCCATTTATATTTTTTATTTCCATGCTGTATATAATATTCAGTGCATCGGATTTGTTAAAACGATGAACATTAGAGGTATAATTGTTTCTTTGTGGCAATGTTTTTTCAATGTAGTTGAAATTAACCAGATTTATGGGTTTTTGATACTTTACATATTCATTCAACAAAGGAATAGTCTTCTGAAATAGATACTTCATTGTTAGAGCTTTAGATTTATCATATTCGCCCCATGGCTCTTTCCGAATGAGATCATTTGATGTGAATATGTGATTGATATGTTGTTCATTCTCATGATTATAAATCTCTACTGAAATTTCATAACTATATGATAATTCAAGATCGTCTCGACCATAACGATAACCGTATGAGTGATGTTGCTGAGAAATTCTTAGTACTTTGATGGAATTGATTATTATGTGGTCAATTTTAATCGGTCTATAGTCTTTTGTCTTTTTTATAATATCAAAATAACCAATTTCGCATTCTGTCCATATTCGTTCTTGGAGGAAAGGGATATTTATAAATGGGAAAATGGTTGAACGAGTATTTTTTAATCTACATATAGGATTTTCACAATAGCATGAGTTATAATCTTTATGTACTATTTTTCTTAGTTTGCACCATTGGCACGTTGAAATGCAAGTGGAATTAGGAAATTCTACTGTTTCTATTTCATTTAGCTTATCTGCTCTAATTATATCGCAATCATTAATAAGTATCATGTCTTTAATAGGGGTATTCAAGATGTATACTAAAATAGCTGTCATTAAAATAAAAAAGAATGTTTCTTATATCTTTTATACTTATATGGCATATAAATATCTAGCTCAGTAGTGATTACTCTCAATATATTGAAAGCATTCCCCCATCCATTACAAAACTCTGGACTAATTGCAATTGTTACAACATCTATTTGGGGCAGTGAGTTTTTTATCTCTTTACAAATATTCTTTATGTATTTTCTTGTGATGAATTGAGAACACTCACCATCTTCTCCCTGTAAAAAAGAAATCTAAGTCAATATTAACAATCCATTGGTCTATATCTTTATGACATTCAGTGAGCCAATAATTAATATTAGTATCTAATTCCCACAAGTTAGGCTCGTATGTATTTATATGCTCAAGACTTGTGCCATTTTGATCCGTTCCATCTTTATGTGTTGCATAATAAATTTGCTGTAGAAGATTGGGGTGTAGTTTGTTAAAAGCATCAATATAATTATCATATCTAATAGCTTGGTTGTTCATGTTATCTTTTAAAGATAAGTAAAAAAAGAAATCTTTATTAATTAATTCACTCCTATTCTCTGCTATAAAATCATCGGTCAGGTTATTTAATAAATCATAGTGTCTGTCAATATGAAATAGTCCATATCTTTTGGATGTGTCTATTTTTTGTAACCAACACCAAGCAGCAGCTAAATGATTATCCATTATGTAAAATTTACCATTGTTGAACAGAAAGTTCATATTATAACAACCCGATGTTTTAAGTTCGTGGTTTTTGTATATCCAGTTCATATTATATATATTATTTTTGTCAGACAAAAATAAGAAAAAACATCCTGATACTTGCTTGATATTATCAAATTATAGCTTTAATCCTCTATTTTTTCTTGGTTCTTCTGTCGTGTGACGTAAACTTTGCCACAATTTTTCCATTTGTTCCTTGAACCAATCTCCAATTGGCTTCTTGTTTATGGTTAGCACAAGTTTACTGCTATCGGTTGGACTTTTCTCTACCTTGAAAATATCGTTCTTGATGTCAAACTTTCGTCTGTGCTCTTCGGAATAGATTTTCCCATTGCATCTGATTGCTTCTTTTTTTGTCAAAAGACTGTTTACCATATCTTTGGTAAATCCGATGGCATAGCAGAGTTTTTCCATTCTCAACATCTCTTTGAGTAAAGGAAACCAGTTGAACGCTTTTTCAAGAATGGTGTTCAATCGTGATATTTCCTTGTCTTTTGCTTCAAGTTCTTGGTTATGTATTCCTTGAAGATCTTGAATCTGTTTGCCATACTGTTCCTGCATATGCTTCATTTGGATTTTCAAACCATTAATGCTTTTATCACGTTTTGCTATTTCCTTATGCAGTTCCGAATTGCTATGCTCCAACTCTTTCAGTTTTCCACTTCCGAAAAGAGAACCGACTCCGCTTGCTATGGCGGTGGCCGCATCGGTGGCTACGCTTTTGAGCTTGTTCGTGCGTATCTCGGATTTTACCTGTTTGAGTTCTTGTTCAGCAAGAGTTACTTGCTGCTCCTTGTGCCTTTGGGTTTCCTCTATACGTTGCAGTTCGGCTTTCTGCTTCTTAATAATGAAGTCGTTCCGTTCCAGATGCTCTTTACCTGTAACAGCTTTTGCCTGCCCACGTTCCATCAGAAGTATATTGGAAGCCAGGGTTTGCATGGTTGCCATATCCTCGTCATTGAGTTTTTGGCTCTTTCCGGTTTCGTGGTTCATCCAATCGAAAACGATATGAGCGTGATAATTCGGCTTGAACCACTTTCCAGCAATTTGGAAACTCTCCCTGTCTTCGGCTTCGGGTTGTCCGCTCAGCCAATGTCCTTCATCTTTGTGCAGGAAGATTTGCAGCGGAGTAATACCCCAGCGTTGTTTGCACTCCTCGCCAAATTTACGCACATCTGCTAATGTGGTGTCTGGCCTGACGAGCAGTACACCTTCACGGATTGGCGAACATCCTGCCACTTTGATTATTTTGCCGTTCTTGCCTTTGCGTTCACGCTCTTTCTCTTGCATGGCACGACCTGTCTTTTCCTTGACCATGCATTTGATGTTATCATAGTGCGTCCGCAAGTCGGGAGTGCCGAAGCTGGGATTTATCCACTGTTCGTTGTCGACAGAGAGTTCAGAAACGATATAGATTTTGGACTTGCCGATGTTACGCATATACTCGGCAGTCCTACGGTTATGAGCCTCGCTTGATGCAATGTTGCAAGGCTTGATATGTATGCTTGATTTTGTTGCCATAGCTGTTCTGTTTTATTGTTCGCAATAGATTGTTTCTTCGCTTCCGCAGTGGGGTTCTTAGGGGTACAACCCATAAGCGGAGATTGCAAAGAGAGGGTCACTCTTTGCTCTGGGTTCTCAGGGGAGAAACGCCCTGAGTGGGTCATTAGGGCAAAGCCCTAATCCCCTCGGGAGAGCCCACAACTACGAAAGCGAAGCGTGTAGTTATAGTGGGCTATAACCGAAAGCCGTTTTTCTTTTTCGGTGACTGGCTGCGCACCCCTTTGACGGATTGGACTTGCCCTTTTCTCTCAGCCTGTTTCTGTAAGTATTCGTTCAAGTCCTTGCATCCGTTGTAAGTCTGCGAAGCGTCACGGATGTATCTGTCTCTGCCGTATTCCTTGCGGATTTGCCGGAGTGCTTCCATGCCTGCATGGTCGTTGTCGAAAAAGCAGTGAATGCGTTCGTAATTGCCCAACGGATAGAGAGCCTTGTTTATATTCGATACGGAATTCAATACAATGTAGTCCTGCCCGTCCAACTCCGGATAATTCGGGCAGCTCTCCTGTCTCAATGTCAAAAAGGAGAGGTAATCCATGAACCCCTCGAATACATAACAGGTATTCCTCGCTTTCCCTGATTGTCTGATGTGGGAGATTTCCTTTGGGGCGATACAGCCCTTGAAATAGCGGTTGCGGATTTCATATCCATCCGATACATTGGGAAAGGCGATGGCAAAGTACCGCTTGCCGTTGTGGGTGAAACGGGCTTCACTACATTCTCTTTTCGCCAGTTCTGTATTTATTCCTCTACCTTGCAAGTAGGCAAGCAGGGCAGGAGATGACAGCGGAACAATCTCCAACTGTTGGAAGCTCGGTTCGGAAGAGTTTTGCTTGCCAAAAGAGAAAGATACCGGGCGCACATATGGTGTCTGTTCCGCTATCCGTTTCAAGATGTAAGGTACATGGTCGGTAGCATACAGGTGTGCAGCCAGTTCAATGATGCCACCACCTTTACCCAAACCGAAGTCATACCATTGTTCTCGTTCGGTATTCACTTTGAACGATGCTTCAGTCTCTTCTCTAAATGGGGATTTGTACCAAAGGTTGATACCTTGTTGTTTTACTGGTGAATAACCCAAACTGTGCAGATAATCCGCTATCCTGATTTGCTTGGCTGTCTGTATATCCATAAAATGATTGTTTTAGTAGTTGGTAAATTGATTTGTTTTTCTTTTCGCCCGTACCTTTTTAGGAAGTACGGTCTATAATCACTTCACTAAATTCTCGTATATATAGGATACGGTAATAAAGTGAAGTGATTTAATCCCATTTCAGAATCACTTCACTATATTCCTAATATATACACCCCGAGAATAAAGTGAAGTGATTGCAGGGAAATGGGCTAATAGTGGAAGTCGGGCATGAAGGTGTATTTCCTGCCGTTCTCCTGCACTATCATCCGCTTGTTGCGGAGCATGGTGATGAGCGATACCGCCTTTTTATGGTTCAGTTTTACACCCACGGACATATAGGTCTTGATTAAAGCATCTTCCAGTTCCTTGTAACCATATTCCTCTTTCAGACCGAATGCGGCTTCCAATGCGATGCGGTGCTGCTGCTCGGTGATATGCCTGTAAGGGTCGAACTTCTCTTCTTCGGGTCTTCCCGGTTTCTTTGTTTCGGGTTTGTAACCTTCTATAAGTTCGGGAAGGGCTTTGTCGTTGATGCGGAACGCAAAAGGCTCAAAGTCCATTGCTCGTATGTGAATGGCTGAAACATGGCTGATGTCACCGTTGCCCTTGTCCTTTTCTACCTGCAATACGGTTTCCGCCTTGTTGTTCAACTCCGTACCGATATGCCCTCTCGCATTCTCATCCCCCTTGTTCTGATGCAGTATCGTATGGATGTGTATCTGCCTGTCGTCCGTCCACTGCATCAGTTTGGATATGATGCGTGTGGATTCACCGGGGCTGTTGATGTCGTACACCATATCACGGATGCCGTCTATGATTACAAGACCAATGTCGGGAGTGTTGTAGATAGCCTGTTCTACAATCCTGATACGTTGCTCAGGCGTGTATTTTCTCAAAGCGAGAAATTCAAGGTTCTCATTGTCCCTGTCATCTGGCAAGCCGGCCATCCGCAAAATGCGTGTCATGACTTTCAGGCAATGGTAAGGGCTTTGTTCTGTATCAACATAAAGCACTTTCCGCTTATCTTCCGGCAGTTCCGCCACATACCGCAACACTGTGCCGTTCTTCAATGCGGCGGCTACGATAGCCGATACATTGAATGTCTTTTTACTTTTGGCTTTGCCGATGGATGCGCTGAAATTGCCCAATGTCCCAATGACAGAACCATGTACTTTGAGGATTTCAGGTGCTTTCTCATAACTTTTCGACAGGCTCAAACGTGAGGCTTGCCAAAGGATAATGGCTTCTTCTGCCGATATGTCCTTAGTCTCTTTAATATAGTCCATAGCCATGCCTCCCGTTATTTTCGTCCTCCTGTTTTCTTCCCGGCCAGTTCAAGGGCAAGCTCCACATCTACGATAATCTTGCGTCCTATCTGGGTGATTGCCTTGTCAATCTTTCCGCTTTTCTTGATGCGGTTGGCGGTGGGCAGGCTGCACCCGAACAGTTTGGCAATGCCCAGTATTCCGTACACATACTTCCTTTCTGTGTCCGTAACGGGCTGTGGCTGCATTTCCGTTTGACCGGAAGCGTGCTTGCTTAAGAATATGAACTCTTCGCCTGTCATCTGCCAGACGGGTTTTGATAATAACTCTTGAAGATTTGTCATCGTCCAATCTATTTAGTCGTTTAACAATCAGCCCTGCGCACTGGCTGTTATTTCTGTTCTCGAACGATGCAAAATTAGGTAGGTTTGTAAGTGGTAAGGATGTGGTTAGTGTAAATGGAATATTTTATTATTTCTTTGAATATCAGACAATAAAAATACCACTCAAAAATTAATTTGAGTGGTAAAAGTGGTTATTTCGTAATATGTCAGGGTATATCACGGATTATCGGAATATTGCGTCCATTTCTTTGGCGAACTTCTGGTTGCTGTCACTTGGGAAATCGGAAACAGGTTCCTTGTATTTTGACTTGTAATAGTTCTCTTCAATATCCAGCATTTTGAGGATATTCTTTTTCCAATTCTCCCTGTCTAGTTTGGGCAGTTGTTCACCCATCAGGAATATCAGGTAGCAGACACGTATTTTCTCTCTCGTTTTTATTTTCAGCTTGCATTTGCCGGGGTGCAGATTCATACAAGCATAGAAATCATATTCGGAAATATTCTCGAATTGTTCTCCTACGCAGGTCGTGTAAACGTGCGAAAGCAACTCCATGTCGAAATATTCGTGTTGTTCCTCTTTGGGTGCTTCTTCTTGCATATCGGGTTCGCTTGGCTTGGTTAGCTCTTCCGGTTTATCTTTAGCTACGGGAATATATTTTGCTAATATTTCCATAAAATGGAAACTCAATTTATAAATATCTCCGCAGCAGTTCTCTATATATTGGAAAGCCTCTTTTCTTGCTTGCTTTTGCAATTCGTAAAGCTTGTCCAGTTCTTCTTTTTCTTTCTCATATTCAGCCTTGCAGCGTTCATATTCCTTTTCGGCTTGCTTTTCTTCTTCTGCCGTATGTTCCCTGTAATCAATAGAATCATATCTGTTATATGCCTCGTTCAAAGGCTTGTTTAGTTTTTGTGTAACCTCCAGTTGTTCCTCTATATCAATATTATATCTATCAGCGAAATGGTAGCACACACGAGAAATTATCTCATCATCAAGCAATGGATATTTTTCGTAAAGCATCATGTTTTTCTCTATCTCGGCTCTTAGACTGTCGAGAATCAGAGTGTACTGTTCTTTCTGCTTGTCAAGTACCAATTCAAGGATAGCGGCTTCAAAAGCTTTTGTGTCATTGTATTGCTTGTAGAAGTTCGTGATGAATTTCTGCTTGTCAAAAGAAAAAGTATGGCTTACAATAAAGTCACTGTATATTCGGTTGAGTTCACCGTATTGGGGAATCATAATCAGTATTTCTCCTGCCATATATCTTGGATTTATGGATTTTTGTCTTTATCAAGAAAGGAAGCCAGTTCTTCTTCCACTTCTTCTATACTTGGCAGAGCCGATTTTAAGTTTTCAGGTATAGCCTTGCTCAGTTGGTAATCGCTGATGCCTATCGGCTGGTCATAGCCTGTCAATGCGTATTGTGCTACAACTTCGTCTTTTCCCTTGCACAGCAACAACCCGATAGTCTTGTTGTCGTTCTCTCCCCTCAGTTTATCATCCACCACATTGATGTAGAAGTTCAGTTGCCCTGCATACTCCGGTTTGAATGGGGTAGCCTTTAATTCTACCACGATATATGCGTGCAGTGGAATAGAATATAGTATCAGGTCTGCATAGAAATCGCTGTTTCCGACTTGGAAATGTTTCTGTCGTGCAACGAAAGCAAAACCATTGCCCATTTCCAGCAAGTAACAGGTAACGTGCTTAACCAACTGTTCTTCTATGTCCCTTTCGTCTGCTTTCTCTTTAGTTCCAGCCAAATCAAAGATGTACGGGTCTTTCAACAGGTAATTGGCGAGGTCGCTTTGCGGTGCAGGAAGCGTAGTGGTGAAATTGTTTACCTTATTATTGCTGATTTGTCTGCTGTACAGGTTGGTCTCAATTTGTATTTTAAGAACATTGCTGCTCCAGCCCATTTCCACAGACTGCTTCATGTACCAATAGCTTACACCCAATGGAATTGAACTGTTAAGCATAATCACATGGCTTGCCCAATTGGTTCTTGCAACAGGTGATGCCATGAATACGCTTTCTATATCCTTAATTTCCATCCGGTAAATATCAGATACGGTTCTGGCAACATTATGAATTTGCGCAAGAGGTTCTTGCGTGATTATAATTTCATTGTTATCAGTGGATTGGATTTGCGCAAGAGGCTCTTGCGTAAATTGCGCATCGTTTAAGTAGCGTACTTCGTCTGCTATTCTCTCCACACTTGGAGCTATCAACTTTGCATCCGTTTCTATGAAACTTTGCAATGCCCTCAAAGGATATGCCTTTGCAAACTGACACATATAGGTAAGGTTGCGTTCCGAATAGCCTTTCTTTTCAGGAAAATTCAGCCGGATAGCTTTTGCCAGTTGCTTGATGATTTTACTTCCCCACCCATGCTGTTGTTGATGATAGAGAATATAGTTGCCCACTTTCCAGTAGTGGAACAGCATTTGCGCATTGGCTGCGATGATTAGTCTTACTTGCGCCTGTTTTATTTCCGAACCGACTGCGTGTATGAACGCATCTAAGTTCGTTTTTTCTATATTGGATTCTTTGTTGCTCATATTGTGATGATAATTTCTACAAATATAGTCATTGGTAACTATCTATGAAACTGTTTGATACTTTTATAGTTGATTAAACTTGTTCATGGCGTTCGCCTTAATATCATCCGCTATGTCAATGTAGGGTTTCATAGCCTTGTAGTCGCTGTGTCCCGTCCATTTCATGACCACCTGTGCTGGGATTCCAAGAGCCAGCGCATTGCAGATGAATGTCCTTCTTCCGGCATGGGTGCTTAACAAAGCGTACTTGGGTGTGACTTCATCTATACGTTCATTCCCCTTGTAGTAGGTTTCCCGTACAGGCTCGTTGATTTCCGCCAGCTCACCCAGTTCTTTCAGATAATCATTCATCTTCTGATTGCTGATGACGGGCAATGCCATGTGATTCTCGAAATGAACATCCTTGTATTTTTCAAGAATGGCTTTGCTGTGGTCGTTCAGTTCGATTATCAGGCTGTCCGCTGTCTT
Organism: Bacteroides sp. 2201st1_D9_2201SCRN_220225; assembly: GCF_040928965.1. Taxonomy (NCBI): domain Bacteria; kingdom Pseudomonadati; phylum Bacteroidota; class Bacteroidia; order Bacteroidales; family Bacteroidaceae; genus Bacteroides; species Bacteroides sp. 2201st1_D9_2201SCRN_220225. The sequence goes on from NZ_JBCODG010000092.1 coordinate 8,933, forward strand.
GACTGTGGTAACTTCAATGTGGTCGGGTTTCACATCGCTTCTTTTCAGATTGCGAACATCCGAATATCGTAAACTCGTAAAACAGCAGAACAAGAAAACATCCCTGACACGTTCCAAATACTGCTTGTCATGCGGTATCTGATAATCTTTCAATTTGTTCAGTTCTTCCCACGTCAGGAATATCACCTTTTTAGAAGTGGTTTTCAATTTGGGTTTGAATGTATCGTATGCAATGTTCTGATGGTGTCCTTTCTTGAAACTCCAGCGCAGAAACCATTTGAGGAATCCCATCTGTTTGCCGATGGTGCTGTTTCTCATGTCTTTCTTGTCACGCAAGAAATTGACATATTCGTTCAATCCGAACTCATTGAAGTATTCAAAGGTTACATCTTCTTTGAACTCTTTGAGGTGATTTTTCACTGCTGCAAATTTTTCGTATGTGGATGCCGTCCAATTATTCTGATTGCCACACTCCTTTACAAACTCATCGAACACTTCCCAAAAGCTGACAGGGGCTTCTTCCGTCTGTTCTTCACTTGTATTTTTCATCCGTAAGTTGAACGCATCTTTTAACTGTTGCGTGGTAGGCATGGTTTCCTGTACCTCAAATTCCTTGAACACGTTTTGCATTTCTGCATAGTATTTCAGCAAGTCCGCATTGATTTCGGATGCGCTTTGCTTTAGCTTGTTGGTGCATCCGTTCTTTACCCGTTGTTTGTCGGCATCCCATTTGGCTACGTCAATCCGGTAGCCTGTTGTAAACTCGATGCGTTGGCTTGCGTATATGACACGCATACGGATAGGCACGTTCTCTACGATTGGCACACCGTTCTTCTTCCGGCTCTCCAATGCAAAAATGATGTTACGTTTGATATTCATAATTGGGTGCGTTTGAAATTCTACACCCAAATATACACCCAAAAATTGAAATAGCAAAAGGCATTTAGAAAGATTTAGATTTACTCTGCATTGTAGATAATATATGATTATCAGTGATTTGCAATTTTATGATATTTTCTGAAAGTGTAGGTTCGGGAGCCTGTCTCTCCGCTGGAAAGAATTGCAAAACAAAGAAAATCCCTGTAAATTAATATTTTACAGGGATTTTTTGTTTTTGGTGCATAGCAAAAATAAGCATATCAAAGCATTCTTTCGGTGTACTATTCGGTGTACCTGATCGCTTTTAATACTATTACACCTATTTGGTAATGTAATCATACAGAACAAAATGTAGATATCTAACGTAAGATATACTATCTCTCTTTCTCGATAAAAGTAGTGACAATAAAGTTGTCATAACTATAATAGTTATCGTACATATACTCATATATCTCCATCATTATGGGTTAAGATAGGGATACTGTTAAATGTTATCATGCTTTGCTAATGTCTTTTTTCTCTGTAATAGATGTGAAATGCCTATTGCTAAAAGCAAATAAAAAACAAGAACTTGGTTCGCCAACCATACAAAAATGAAATTATCAATGTTGGGGGGAAGATATGCATCATTAGGCGAATATCTAACCCCATCCCAATATTCTTTTAATTCTTCTATTTTAAAATAGTAGGTGTAAGACCATATGTTAAAACATAACAAAATGATGGTTGAAATTACTCTCAAGGCTATTTTATGCAAAACAATATCCCAAATTACAAATAATAACAGTGCAATTATCAACAAGAATGCTTGTAAAAAAGGAGTGAAATTCATGCCTCCATTTGTATCTACTATACATATAGTCCATCTTAAAATACCTATTATTATTCCAAATAGGAGAAAATAGACCGTATGGTGTATCTTGTTTTTTATGCTCATTTTCCAGAATTGTTGTCAGCTTGGACGTTTGCATACTCTATCCGTATGCAATTCTCACTATTCTTTTCTTTTTTGTATGATGCTCCCTCTCTGTTTCTGAACGTTGTCCATGCAGCCGAAAGTAATATCATATAGCCACAAAGATAAAGAAAGAAATAGAAAAACCGACAGAGTAGTTGGTTCTATTTTATTAAAGTACTTTTCATGGGGATTTATTGCTGTCTTATGTTGCCTGCAACCAGCATTTTCAAGCTTTCGGCAGTGAATTGAGGCAGTGCAGGCTTCGTGGCGTGACAGTTTCTTTTTAGCGGCAATTCATTTTTATTCAACGCAGTAAAATGATATTTGTTATATATCTGTTTTAGCTTTGAATACGGGGAATGTTCTCTGTATTTCTGTTTCAAATCCAAACCAATAACCGCATTTTGTATTTTCATCGAGCGGAAGAAAGCAAAGTCGCAGATTACTTTTATATTCTCCATATATCACTTCCCATTTCTCAGGCGGAATCTGATGTTTGGTTTTTACTTTTTCTGCCGGAGTCTTTTTTAAGGACATGCCAGCTTCTATCCAAGCAATGCTTGCTTGGATTTTATATTCAGGATAGGCCAGTTTGCAATATTCATAAAGTATAAGCCCGCGTTTCTCCAAACTCATAGGCTGGTCTATCAGATTTACCTGTATCAGATATTTAAGGAAGTTATGTAGAAAATCTTTGTCATTTAATATTAACTCTCTGGTTAGTGTATGCCAGGCGGGAGTATTGTAGAAAGCATCTAACAGGCGAGACAGCCGGCGGGCGGTTTGCAGTTCTCCAACGCTGATTTCGTTGGTTTCCAAAACTTCGTAAGGAGGAAAGGGGGAATAGCGTATTCCAAGTTCTTCTGCCCGTCGACGCATTTCCGTACCTGGAAGCAATTTGAGTGATTCTAACTGTATCTCTCCTGCATTGTATCCGGCAAGGGTATATACATCTTCAAATATTTCATAGAGGTGATAGAGGGGAAGTCCGGCAATGAGGTCGGCATGCGTTTCCATATTCGGGAGCGAGCATAGAAATTTCAGCCCTTTTAAGGCATCGGATAATTTTCCCATACGGTGGCTTTGCTCAAGAACAGGTTCGCGCAAACTTTGAATTCCCGCTTCGAGGTGAAGCAGACCTTGTGGCAATTGTTTCAATTCTTCTTTCAGTTCTTCGGAAAGAAGAGCTGGATGTATCTCTAAATGAAAATGTATATCGGGATATTCTAAAAACAGCTGAAGCAGTTCTTTTGCGCGATGCGTATTGTAGTTGAATGTACGGTCGAGTACACGTATGTTTTTGATACCGTGTTCGTGAATGGTTTGAAGCCGTTGGCGGATGTTTTCAATGGAGAGTGTACGTATAGGTTTTTCGCCGCCGCTGACGCAAAAGGCGCATGTGTTGAAACATCCGCGTGTGGTTTCAAGTTGCACAAACGGTTTGTCCCAATTGAAGAAACAGCTTTTTTCGGGTGGAATGAGTCTGGAAAAGTTTAAGACACGGGCTGTTCCATTGTCTCTGTATTGCTTGTCAGTGTCCAAATAGCATAGTCCGGCAATATCATTCCACAGTTCTGGTTGGTTCCAGCAAGTCAGCCATTGGGGAAAGACTTCCTCGCCTTCTCCTCTGAATACGCAGTCCACAAAAGGGTACTTGCGCAGAAATAACTCATTATTTCCGAGGAACTCCGGACCGCCTAATATGAGACATGCTTCGGGAAGTAATACTTTCAGCCTTGAAGTAATATGTAGCAACTGTTCGTGATTGAAAAGCCAGGTTGTTGCAGCTATGATGTCGGGTTTATGGCGGTAAGCTTCGTCTACAACGGTTCCTACATTCTCATTTATCGTGGCAGATACTATTGCCCATTCAATAGATGGGTCGTTTGCTATCTGTGCATGTAGCGCAGGAAGTGCCAATGAAGAATGAGCGTAGGAACTATTTAGGTCTATCCAAAGAATTTTCATATCTGATCTGATTAAGTTTCGTCTTTGCAAAGATAGATGATTTTACTGTTAGGATAAATAAAAAAGTATATATTTGCGAACAGTTAGTAAATCCGAATAGGTTCAAATGCTATGAAAAAATTCCTTTATATCTGTTTCTTATTTTGGGTGAACAGCGTTTTTTTGATGGCTCAGGAAAAAAAAGAGAGTGGACAATCTTCACTTTATACGGATCAATATATTACAGATATATATATGAGTGAACCCGACCGTGCCTTGCAGTTACTGGATGAAGCTGAAAAGAAGAAGGTAATGATGCCTGCGCGCATAAACGATTTGCGGAGTATGGTCTATCGTAATAGATATCAGTGCAAATTGGCTTTTCGTTATGCACGGAGAGCTTATGTTCAGGATTCCATTGCTGGTAATAGTCCTGAACATTTGCTTAAGATGACGATTGCATTGGCGGAGTTATCAAGTTTGTTGAGTGAATATGAGGTGAGTAACCGGTATGTTGTTGAAGGTATCAGGCAAGCGAGGGATATGGAGAATAAGCGGGCAGAGGCTAAACTGTTGTTCTGTATGGGAGAAAATAAGCGTTGGCTGTCTTTTAAAAAGGATGCTTACGAAACATTTGATGAAGCTATTCAACTTTTGAGGGATGCTGACGATGCATATGGTTTGCGTATGCTTTCTTATTTCAACGGGGTTAAAATGAGTTTTTTGATAGATGATGGATTAATAGATGATGCGTTGTCCGTTGGGCTATATCGACAGAAACTGTTGGATAAAATGGAAGGCAAGGAAGGAATACAAGCTGCTTATTTGGACTTACAGAAGTCTTATCTGTATTCCAAACTGGCTTATTTGTATTATTGTTCGGGTGATAAGGAGAAAGCAGAGGAATGTTTTATAAAATATAAGTCTACTTTGGCAGCTTCAACTCCTGCCGGGAAATACGATGCTACTCCCTATTTGTTTGTGACAAGCCGGTATAGGGAGGTTTTAGATAATTGTCGCGAGCTGAAAGAAGTTTTTAGGAGAGAGGATACAATTAATTATCAGTATCGTGACATTTTGTCTAAAGAGATAAAAGCTTATACCGGTTTGAAGGAATATGAAAAGGCAGTGAAGCTAAGTACTGTTTTCATTGCTTTGACTGACAGCATATATCAGCGTGAAAAAACAAATGCGGCATTGGAATTAGAAACCTTGTACGATGTTGATGAGAGAGAAGCCCACATTGCAGAACAAGCTTTAAAATTGAAGATACGGACAATTTCTCTGGCTTTTATTTTTTTTATAGTACTGCTGGTCTTGTTTTTTCTTTGGAAGGTTTGGCTGCAGAATCGTAATATCAAAGAAAAGAACAGGGCATTGGTGAAGTATGTAAATGAGGCGCTGTCAGAGCAAAAGAAGAAACAGCAATCGCCAGGTGAAGATGATAAGTCTATTCTGTATAATGACTTGGATACAGAATCTTCCGACATTGATAAAGAGTATGAAATCAATAAACAGGTCTTTCAGAAATTGGATTCTTTGATAAGGAGAGATGAATTGTATCTTTCTGCAGATTTGTCAAGAGAAGATTTAGTCAGAATGGCGCATATGAATAATACCCGTTTTGCTAAGATGATAAAAGAAAATACGGGTACTAATCTGAGTGGTTATATCAATGAGTTACGTTTGAATCATGCTATACATTTGTTGAAGGAACATCCTGAATATACTTTACGTGCTATAGCTGAGGCTTCCGGCATTAATAGTATGCCTACTTTTCATAGTCTGTTCAAGAATAAAACGGGAATGACACCTTCTGAATTTAAAAAGACCCAAATGGATATGAAACAATAAATTATTGTTATACAATATTATAAGACTTTTCTTTATAAACTTTAGGACATTTCTTTATAGCAAGAGCTTTTAAATTAAGATGCTTCATGCAGAAAAGCTTTTCTTTGCAGTATAAAAACATTGCTACGTATATATTTTGTTGGCTGATGCCATATAATATACGCCAAAGTAATGTATGGATATATTTTATGCAATAATAAACAGGAGTTGAATTTGAGTGCTACTGACGCAGTATATGAAATGCACGAGAACAATTTTCTACGTTCTTTGACTGATTTGAAGAGCCCGGCTCTTTTGCACAGGGGACTGGTTTGGGGTTATCAATATGCAAGTCTATTGTAAAGAGTGCGGGAATGGAATCATAAGTGTTGGTTCCTAATCGGTGTGGAAAGTCTGTTTTGAGTGATTCTATTCTGCTGTTTGCAACTTATTGAAGGGATACTAAAGAGTATTCTAAGTTCTGTTTATTCTGGGGTCCCGTAGGTCGTTGAGATTTGCGGGACTTTTTGGGGTTAGTCTGAAAAAAATCTGTAAGTATGTTAATTTCAGGCTGTTAATTTATATAATCTAAAAATAAAGAATGGCATATCTCCGACTCCCCTAAACTGTGCTCTAAATGCTTTGATTTTAGCATTGAATGACTCTGCTGCGGCATTGGTTGCCCTCCTTTCAAAGAAATT
>NZ_JBCODG010000093.1:0-14369 GCF_040928965.1 Bacteroides sp. 2201st1_D9_2201SCRN_220225
GATCTAAATGATCCCCTGATTCCGGGGCTTTTTGATTAATTGTTTAACTCGTCCCATTTTAACGGGACACTAATGAAAATCCCTACATAGTTAAGGGTTAGTTAATATTCTCTTTTATATCGAGGGTGCAAAATAACAGTTTTTAAAGCCTTTAAACAAGGTCTTTAATAAAAAATAGATGTCCTTTTTTTCATATAGGAAGAATTATAAGCATTCTTTACATTATTAAATACTCTTACATGTTTCCGCAAAAAGATACGGTTTCAAACAGTATTTTTATTCTCTAAAAGTCGGGAAATAAAAGATTTATTGTCATTTTTGAAACGTTTTACAAAAAAAATTGTTACCTTTATAAAGTCAAAGCCTTTTATAACAAGGCAAACTGGCACATTAACCTCATTATAAACCCTTAAAGCAATTGATATGTTCAACTCATTCGGCAATATTCTCCGCCTTACCAGTTTCGGAGAATCACACGGTAAAGGCATAGGCGGCGTAATAGACGGATTCCCCGCAGGAATCACCATCGATATGGACTTCGTACAATCGGAGCTCGACCGCCGGCGACCGGGGCAATCACGCATCACTACCTCACGCAAAGAATCCGACAAGGTGGAATTCCTTTCCGGCATCTTCGAGGGCAAGTCCACCGGATGCCCCATCGGATTCATCGTGTGGAACGAGAACCAACACTCCAACGACTATAACAACCTGAAAGAAGTATACCGCCCCTCGCACGCCGACTATACATATAATGTAAAATACGGAATACGCGACCACCGTGGCGGCGGACGCTCATCGGCACGCGAAACCATTTCGCGCGTAGTGGCAGGCGCATTGGCAAAACTTGCCTTGAAACAGCTTGGCATCCGCATCACCGCATACACCTCGCAGGTAGGCCCCATCAAACTGGAAGAAAACTATACCGCCTACGACCTCGACCTGATTGATACCAACCCGGTGCGTTGCCCCGACCCGGAGAAAGCCAAAGAAATGGAAGAGCTTATCTTCAAGATAAAGGGCGAAGGCGATACCATCGGTGGCGTGGTGACCTGCGTTATCAAAGGATGCCCCATCGGACTGGGACAACCCGTTTACGGCAAACTCCAATCCGCCCTTGCCGCCGGCATGCTCAGTATCAACGCCGCAAAAGCGTTTGAATACGGCGAAGGCTTCAAAGGACTGAAGATGAAAGGCTCCGAACAGAACGACGTGTTCTATAACAACAACGGACGCATCGAAACGCATACCAACCACTCCGGCGGCATTCAGGGCGGCATCAGCAACGGACAGGACATCTATTTCCGCGTAGCCTTCAAGCCCGTGGCAACCGTACTCATGGAACAGCACACCGTAAACATGGACGGCGTGGACACCACCCTCAAAGCCCGCGGACGTCACGACCCCTGCGTACTGCCCCGCGCCGTGCCCATCGTGGAAGCCATGGCAGCCATGACCCTGCTCGATTTCTACTTGATTGACCGTACTACACAATTATAACAAACGGGTGATAAAGTGATAGGATATCACCTCATCATTTCACATTATTATGGAAATAAAGAAATATATCGCAGAGAACGAATCCGGAATGCTGGAAGAGCTGTTCAGCCTTATCCGTATCCCCAGCATCAGTGCCAAACCCGAACACCACGACGACATGCTGGCGTGTGCCGAACGCTGGGCGCAACTGCTGCTCGCCGCCGGTGCAGACGAAGCACTGGTAATGCCTTCGGCTGGCAATCCCATCGTATTCGGACAGAAGATTGTAGACCCGAAAGCCAAAACCGTATTGATATACGCACACTACGACGTAATGCCCGCCGAACCGCTGGAACTCTGGAAAAGCAATCCCTTCGAACCCGAAGTACGCGACGGCCACATCTGGGCGCGCGGTGCGGACGATGACAAAGGACAGTCCTTCATCCAGGTAAAGGCTTTTGAATATCTGGTAAAGAACAACCTGCTGACTCATAACGTCAAGTTCATCTTTGAAGGAGAGGAAGAGATTGGCTCGCCCAGCCTCGAAGGCTTCTGCCGGGAACACAAAGAACTGCTGAAAGCCGACGTAATCCTCGTGTCCGACACCAGCATGCTGGGTGCAGACCTTCCCTCGCTGACTACCGGCCTGCGCGGACTTGCCTACTGGGAGATAGAGGTGACCGGTCCGAACCGCGACCTGCACTCCGGACATTTCGGCGGTGCGGTGGCCAACCCCATCAATGTGCTTTGCGGAATGATAAGCAAGGTGACGGATGCCGACGGACGCATCACCGTTCCCGGCTTCTACAACGATGTGGAAGAAGTGCCGCAGGCGGAACGTGAAATGATAGCGCACATCCCGTTCGACGAGGAGAAATACAAAAAGGCTATCGGCGTAAATGCCCTTTTCGGCGAAAAAGGATACAGCACGCTGGAGCGCAACAGTTGCCGTCCGTCTTTCGATGTATGCGGCATCTGGGGCGGCTATACGGGCGAAGGTTCTAAAACCGTACTGCCCTCCAAGGCATACGCCAAAGTATCCTGCCGACTGGTTCCGCATCAGGATCATCACAAGATTTCGCAACTGTTTGCCGATTACATCATGGCTATCGCCCCCGATACCGTACAGGTAAAAGTCACCCCCATGCACGGCGGGCAGGGATATGTATGCCCCATCACGCTCCCGGCATACCAGGCTGCGGAGAAAGGCTTCGCCAAAGCTTTCGGCAAGAAACCGTTGGCAGTACGTCGCGGTGGCAGTATTCCCATCATCTCCACATTCGAGCAGGTATTGGGCATCAAAACCATACTGATGGGATTCGGTCTGGAGTCCAACGCCATCCATTCTCCCAACGAGAACATTCCGCTGGATATACTGCGCAAAGGAATCGAAGCGGTTGTTGAATTCCATCTGAACTACTGATACCTGAAAAGATTTCAGAGCAGCATCCGGAAAATACGGAAAGGATTATAACCGGATATAACTTTACTCGAACGGCTTGCGGAATGTACAACCGCTTTTCCATTCGGAACAACCGTAAGCCGTTTTTCCTTTAATAACCGTTCCTTTTCCGCAAAGCGGGCAAGGCTGTCCTACCAGCGCATCGGCAGGTTGCTTCTCAGCGGCCGCCTGCTCCGTTTTCTTCGTTGCAGACTTCCGCGGCGCTCTTTTCTTCGGTTCTTTCTTCGGTTTATCGGATGCGGCAGCGGCTTTTTCTCCCTTACCCTTTTCCGGCACGGGAGCCTGTATTGTGATATGACGGTTGCTGTTATCGGAAAGTACACTCATCACAATCTCCGATACCATCTGCTTCAACTCCTCCAAAAACTGTCCGGCATTATAGGTACGCTTCTCTATTTCACGCAACTTCTTTTCCCATATACCCGTCAGTTCGGCAGATTTCAACAACTCTTCGTGGATTATCTGAATCAGTTCCACACCCGTAGGGGTAGCTATCAGGTTCTTTTTCTCCTTACGGATATAGTTGCGCTTGAAGAGCGTCTCGATAATGGCGGCACGCGTGGAAGGACGGCCGATGCCGTTCTCTTTCAAGGCATCGCGCAGTTCGTCGTTATCCACCAGCTTACCGGCAGTTTCCATGGCGCGCAGCAAGGTGGCTTCGGTGTACGGACGCGGCGGTTGCGTCCACTTCTCGTACAGGTCGGGCAGGTGCGGGCCGCTCTCTCCCACCACAAAGGCGGGGAGCACATTCTCTTCTTCGCCGCCCTTCTCCTCTTTTTCCTCCTGCGACTGTGCCGAGGGCGTGCCGAATACCACACGCCAGCCGGGTTCCAGTATCTGCTTGCCCGAAACCTTAAACTCTATCTGCTCCACCTCGCCTATTACGGTGGTTGTAGCGAACAGACAGTCCGGATAGAACACGGCAATGAAACGGCGTGCAATCAGGTCGAATACGCGGCGCTCCATATCCGTCAGGTTCTGGGGCGGCTGGCCGGTAGGAATGATGGCATGGTGGTCCGTCACTTTCGAGTTGTCGAACACCTTCTTCGACTTCGGCAGAGTAGCCCCGTCCAACGAAGCAGTCAACGCCTGGTAATCTCGCAGTCCCTTCAGTATACCGGGACATTTGGGATAGATGTCGTCACTCAGGAAAGTGGTATCTACACGCGGATAGGTCGTTACTTTCTTTTCGTAAAGCGATTGGATGGTTTTCAGCGTCTCATCAGCGGAGAAAGCGAATTTCCGGTTGCACTCCACCTGCAGGGAAGTCAGGTCGAACAAACGGGGCGGAGCCTCTTTCCCGTTCTTGCGGGTGACGTTCGTTATGGTAAAAGGAGAATTCTTTATCTGTTCCAGCAAAGCCTCACCCCGTTCCCGGTCTGTGATAGGTTCTATTCCCCGGTTATCTTCGGGTTTGGCAGCTTTGGCGGCTACCCCTTCTTTCTGCTTTTCCGCTTCCAGCACCAGTTCCTCATCGCTCTTGCGGAGAATGGCGGAGAAGGTGGTGTCGCGATACACCGTCTTCAGTTCCCAGTATTGCTTGGGAACGAAGTTCTGTATTTCGAGCTGTCGGTTTACGATGAGCGCGAGCGTAGGCGTCTGCACACGTCCGATGGAAAGTACCTGCCGGTTCTGCCCGTACTTCATGGTGTACAGGCGGGTGGCGTTCATGCCCAGCAGCCAGTCGCCGATGGCACGCGAAAGCCCCGCCTCGTACAACGGCTGGAAATCGGACGCATCCCTCAGTTTGGCAAACCCTTCGCGGATGGCTTCTTCCGTCAGCGAAGAAATCCACAGACGCTTCACCGGACAACGCGCACCGGCTTTCTGCATCACCCAACGCTGAATCAGCTCTCCCTCCTGTCCGGCATCACCGCAGTTTATAATCATGTCGGCATGCTGCATGAGGTTCTCGATTACGTGGAACTGACGTTCGTAGGTAGGGTTGCTGATAAGCTTGATGCCAAAACGGGGCGGAACCATAGGCAGGCTGCCCAAGCTCCACGACTTCCAGTTGGGTGTGTATTCGTGCGGTTCCTTAAGGGTACAGAGATGCCCGAACGTCCAGGTCACCTGGTATCCGTTTCCCTCGATGTACCCGTCTTTCTTATCTTTCGCTCCGAGTACATCGGCTATGTCACGCGCCACGGAAGGCTTTTCGGCAATACAAACTATCATTCGCTTTTCTTTTTTAGGCAATGCAAAGATAATGCAAAAATTCGATTAAGCGAGCCGGGGAAGGAAGTTGTTCTTGTTTCAGACACAGAGATGCAGAAACACAGAGTCTTAAAAACGGCTCTTTTCATGTAAGGCTGTTCCTCTCCCTATCCCCTCTCCTACTCTGTGTTTCCGCATCTCCGCGTTCACATTCCCCCCGCGTTTCAGTGCCTCCATATCCCTCTTTTAGCACAAAATTAAAACAGAACTATACAAAATTAGCAATCAAATAAACATTCCGTACCATAAAAAAAACATTAGAGTCCGCAGATACATGGAAAAAGGCGTAATTTAGCAATCGAGGAACAGTCTCCGAAAAAACAATTATAAAACTAATAATATGGTAAAACAAATCTCAGTGAAGCACATAGCCTGCCTATCCCTGCTCAGTACATCAATGGCACACGCTGCCGAACGTCCCAACATCATCTACATCTTTACCGACCAGCATACGGCAAACGCCATGAGCTGCGCCGGAAACCCGGACTTGCACACGCCCAATCTGGACAGACTGGCTGCCGCCGGTATCATGTTCCAGAATGCTTACTGTACCGCACCGCTCAGCGGCCCTTCACGCGGCGCCATGTTTACAGGATGCTATCCAGGCACAACAGGACTGTTGGTCAACGGTGCTCCGCTACAAGAATCGCTCCAGACACGAACCCTGGGCACACTGGTAAAAAATGCTGGATACGAATGCGCCTACGGCGGCAAATGGCATGTGCCCGAACTCGATATCCCGGATAAAGTGCGAGGATTCGACCAAATTTACAAACACAGCGATGACGGACTGGCAGAAGCATGTGTGGAATTCCTTTCGCGCAAACACAACAAGCCTTTCTTCCTGGTAGCTTCTTATGACAATCCGCATAATATCTGCGAATATGCACGCAGCCAGAATCTTCCCTACGGCAACCTGGACATACCCGAAATACGCAATTGTCCGGGACTTCCCCCTAACTTTGCCAAGAATCCGTACGATGCCGATGTCATCGAGAAAGAAAGGGAAAACAATTTCAACGTCTACCCCACCGCCACTTTCACCCCCGAAGACTGGCGTATGTACCGCTACACATACTACCGCCTCGTAGAGAAAGTAGACCGTGAAATCGGCAAGATTGTAGACGCCATCGACAAGAATAACTTGTGGGAGAATACCGTCGTTATCTTCTCCAGCGACCACGGAGACGGAATAGGCGCCCACCACTGGAACCAGAAATCGGCCCTGTACGAGGAAGTGGTAAACATCCCGTTCATCGTAACCCTGCCCGGCAAGAAACATGCCGGCACAAAGCTGCCGCAGCTCATCAGTAACGGTGTGGACTTCTTCGCTACCGTTTGCGACTGGGCAGGCGCCAAACTGCCGGAAGACGCTGACGGAAAGTCGTTCCGCAAAATAGCCGAAGAAGGCAATCCGCAAGCTCCCCACCAGGAGTATGTCATTACCGAAACACAATTCGACGGCAGCAAGACACGGGGCTGGATGGTACGCACCGCACGCTACAAATATGTATTGTACGACAAAGGAAGACACCGCGAACAACTGTTCGACATGCAGAACGACCGGGGCGAGACAAGAAACCTGATGATGGAGAACGCCTATACGAAAGTGGCGCAGGAACATCGTGATATTCTTGAGAAATTCATGAATAGCCATAAAATCAGACCGACGCGTCCCAAATTGCACGATGTACCGGGAAAGGTGCTCACAAAAGCAACCAAACATTAAACCGCCATCAGACCAAGAATCAATAAACTTATATAACGCTGTATATGAATAAAATAGTATCCACCATCATTTTCTTCAGTCTTGCAGCCACTGCACAGGCGCAAACGGCCGGAGAAGCCACCATCAGGCTCACCGGCACAACGCTGATGCACGAAATGCGTGCAACTCCCTCGCCGCTGGACGGCGCTGAAATCAGCGACCGTGCCGTGTCTTTCCAATGGCCGCTGCCGGCAGGCCTCAACATCCTGCGAAGCGGACTGGACGGTGCGGAAGAGAACACCCCAAAAAAAGAAACAGACAAAAGCAAGCTACGCTACTTCCTGCGCTACTCGCAAACTCCGGCATTCAAGCCGGAAGCGACCGTACAGGCCGAGACGCGCTGGCCGTTCTTCAACCCCAAACAGGATTTGGCTCCGGGCACATGGTACTGGCAATACGGCTATGTTACGGACGGAAAGACCGAATGGAGCGATACGCTGCAATTTACGGTAAAGAACAATCCCCGGAAATTCTGCCCGCCCGCACTGGATGCCGTACTTAAGAACCTGCCTGCCCACCATCCCCGCGTATGGCTCGACAGGGACGAATGGGACGGTTTCATAAAGCGCAGCGAGGGCAAAACCGAACGCAAGACTTACCTCAAACGTGCCGACAAAGTACTTGCTACTCCGATGAAGTCGGTAAACGACATTAACTCGGACCTGGCAAAAGGACTGGCCAACGAGATGCAGAAAAATGCCATGCTCACCCGCGAAAGCCGCCGCATCATCGACAGCGAAGAAGCGAATACCGACGTACTTATCCGCGCCTACCTGCTCACCAAAGACCGCCGCTATGCCGACGAAGCCGTGAAGCGCGTCAAGGAGATGGCGACCTGGGGAGACAACAAAAACGTGGTGGGCGACTTCAACGAAGCCACCCTGCTCTCGCTCTGCTCCATGGCATACGACGCACTGTACGATGTTCTGGACGATGCCACGCGCAGATTCCTGCTGAACGAAATAAAAGCATTCGGCAACAGCATGTACATGCACGATATCAACCGCCTGGAAAACCACATCGCCGACAACCATGTGTGGCAGATGACTTTCCGCATCCTCACCATGGCAGCCTTTACCGTTTACGGTGAACTGCCCGAAGCCGATGCGTGGACGGACTATTGCTATAACCTGTGGCTCGCCCGCTTCCCCGGTCTGAACAAGGACGGAGCCTGGCACAACGGCGACTCCTACTTCCACGTCAACATCCGTACACTTGTAGAAGTGCCCTATTTCTATACCCGCCTCACCGGCTTCAACTATTTCTCCGACCCCTGGTATCAGGGAAATGCCCTGTACGTCATCTACCAGCAGCCGCCATTCTCAAAATCGGGCGGCAACGGCAGCTCGCACCAGAAGATACTTACCCCGAGCGGTACGCGTGTTGGCTACGCCGATGCTCTGGCGCGTATGACCGGCAATACATTTGCCGCAGATTACGTGCGCCACATCAGCGCCCGCCAGCCCGACATACTCGAACAGGGAAGCACCTCGAAAGCCGGCGGCCTTGCATGGTTCCGCCTGCAATGCGACAAGCCCTTGCCGGACGGGCCGGGTTTGAAAGACCTTCCCATGGGACATGTATTCCCGCAGAGCGGACTGGCCTCGTTCTCCACCAACCTGGACGATACCCGCAAAAGCGCCATGCTCAGCTTCCGCAGCAGTCCTTACGGCAGTACCTCGCACGCCATAGCCAACCAGAATGCTTTCAATACTTTCTGGAACGGCCAGTCGCTCTTTTACAGTAGCGGACACCATACCAGCTTTACCGACATACACGGCGTTTACTGCCACCGCGCCACCCGCGCCCACAACACCATTCTGGTGAACGGCATGGGACAACGCATCGGAACGGAAGGTTACGGCTGGATTCCCCGTTACTATGTCAGCGACAATATCAGCTATGTGGCAGGCGATGCTTCCAATGCTTACGGAAAGGTTATCTCACCGCTCTGGCTGCTACGCGGCGAACAGAGCAACCTGGAATTTTCCCCTGAAAACGGTTGGGACGATACCGGTCTGAAAATCTTCCGCCGCCACATCGTAACCTTAGGCAAAAGCGGTTATTCCTTTATATACGACGAGCTGGAAGCCGAAGAACCCGTGACCTGGAGCTACCTGCTACATACGGTTACCAACCCCATGAATGTGGACAAGACCCGGGAATACGTACACATACGGGCCACCAGCAAGGACGGTGCGTCCGATGCCTATCTCTTCTCCTCCGGAACGCTGGAAACGGATACGACCTCCCGGTTCTTCGTACCTGCCGTCAACTGGCTGCGTGCCGATGAGAAGGGACACTTCGCACCCTATCCCAACCACTGGCACTTCACCGCAACATCGGACAAGCAGAAAGTGTACCGCTTCGCTACAATTGTGTACACACATGCCAAAGACAATGATGCGGAAAACGCACAAGCTGCTCCCCGCAAACTGAAAGACGGTAGTATCCAAATCGGTAACTGGAATATCAAAGCAAACATATCCACCGCCGGAAAGCCTTCTTTCGAAGTACGCAACACGCGCAAAGACTGCGACGCAAGCGTCAGTTACAAGGATTACGGCGCAACCGTGATACATGATAACGGCAAAAAGACCGAGTTGAAGGATGAGGTTCCGGAACTGGAAATCTAACAGCAAGAAAACATATCAGCAAGAAAACATATACGGACACATGAAGAAACTGCTACTGCTCACAATCGCAATCTGGTACCTGACAGCCGGCTGTTACAGCCAGACAGACTGGAAAAGTTTCATGTCACAGCAGGACATGACCTGGACCCGCCTGCCCCAAACCTGGTACGAAGCCCCCTTCATGGGAAACGGCAGCATGGGTTCCTATATCTGCAAGGAACCCGGAAAAAACGCCATACGGGTAGATGTAGGCAACAGTATGGTACACGACCACCGCACAGACGATGCGAGCATCTATGGAAGAGGCCGGCTGCTTATCGGTTATTTTCTCCTGCATCCCGTGGGAGAAATAAAATCCGGCGACCTGAGGCTGGACTTATGGAACGCTGAAACCACCGGGTGTATCCGTACCACCCGGGGAGAGATAAAGCTGAGAGCCTGTGTCACTTCCGAGAGTCCCTATATCCTGGTCGAAGCCGAAGCTACGGCAGGCGAAAAGGAGTTCACCTGGAAATTCTATCCGGAAAACACGGATTCGCCGAGGCAGTTGAATGCAATCCGGAAGGGTAACAAGAACCACCTCAAAAAAGACTATGTGTCCAATCCCGCCCCGCAACTGTCCGCACGCAATGGGCTGAGCCTCTGCTGGCAGCCCCTGCTCGCCGGCGGCGGTACTGCCACAGCCTGGAAAGAGATTAGGAAAGAGAATACAAGCACGCTTATCGTAAGCAACGCACATTCCTTTCCCGGAACAGAGGCTTTGCAAAAGGCGGAAACGGCACTGGCAAGCCTGCAGGAAGCCGACCTGCCCGTGCTCCGGAAAGTACACCGGGAATGGTGGCATAACTACTATCCGCAAAGTTTCGTGAGCCTTCCCGACAAGAAGATGGAGAATTTCTACTGGGCGCAGATGTACAAGCTGGCATCGGCCACCCGCACCGGCGGCGGACTGCTCGACAACAGCGGTCCCTGGCAAGTGCTGACTCCCTGGCCCAATGCCTGGTGGAACCTGAATGTGCAACTGAGCTACTGGTCCGTATACCCATCCAACCGGCTGGAACTGGGCATGCCGTTGGTGGACGCAATAGGAAACAATCTGGACAACCTGATAAACAACGTTCCCGAACCCTACCGGAAAGATGCCGCCGCACTGCCCGTAGCCACCGACTTTACCCTGACGGGGGCAACGGTGAATGTTCCCGGAACCGAAAAGAAAGCTCAGGTAGGCAACCTGACGTGGATTTGCCATAACCTCTGGCTGCAATACCGCTTCAGCATGGACGAATCGATATTGAGGAATACCCTGTACCCTACACTGAGACGGGCCGTCAATTTCTATCTGCCTTTCCTGACAGAAGATAAATCGGGCAAGCTCCATTTGAAAAGAACCTATTCTCCGGAGTACGGTACTGCCGAAGACTGCAACTACGACATCGCCCTGCTGCGCTGGGGATGCAATACATTGCTCGAGGCAAGCAGGATTCTATCTGTCGATGACGAGCTGATACCCCGCTGGAAACAAGTCGCAGAACACCTGACCGACTACCCGCAGGACGAAAACGGCATGATGATAGGCAAGGATGTACCTTTCAGCCGCTCGCACCGCCACTACTCGCATCTGCTGATGTTCTATCCGCTCTACCTGTTGAATGCCGAGCAGAACGGCAGCAAGGAGCTTATGGAAAAATCCGTAGAGCACTGGCACAGCCTGCCGGGCAATATCCTCGGGTATACTTATACGGGGGCTTCTTCGCTGTATGCGGCATTCGGCGAGGGCGACAAGGCACTGGAGAAACTCAACGGCCTGTTTGCCCGCACCCTGCGCCCCAACACCATGTATATGGAAAGCGGACCGGTTATCGAGACCCCGTTGTCGGGCGCACAGTGCATACACGATATGTTGCTGCAAAGCTGGGGCGGAAAGATACGTGTATTCCCTGCCGTACCTTCCCAATGGAAAGATGTACAGTTCAAGGACCTGAGAACCGAAGGCGCTTTCCTCGTATCCGCTGTGCGGAAAGGCGGAAAGACAAGTTTCATCCGTATCAAAAGCCTTGCCGGAGAACCGTGTATCCTACGCACCGATATGGCAAATCCGGTTGTAAAGGCCGGCAATGCTACATTGACCCTGCAAAAAGAGGGTGAGTACCTATTGGATTTAAAGAAAGGAGAAAGCGTAATCCTGACTGCCGCAGGGGGGAATATTCCCGTCATAAGTCCTGTCGGCGGAGAAGGAAAAAATTATTTCGGACTGAAATAGAAGGGCGGCTTTGGCAGAATAAAAAACAATCGGTAAACAAGCCCCCGCAAATACCCGTAAAAACAGCCTGGGATTACATTGAATACGTAATCCCAGGCTGTTTTTATATACTTGTCCCATACTTTTTCTACAAAAATATAAGAAAACTGGACAGAACTAAAAGCCAAATCAACGATACTGTAGAATTACAACACACACTAAAAAGCGATTAAATGGGAAAGAACCTAATTTAGCAAACGCAAAAACAAATTGTTATTACTATCATAGATTCCATATGAAAAACATCCGAAGAATCGTCCTTGTAAGACAGAGATAATAGCTTGATTGATAAGGAAAAATCGCTTATTTTTTTTTATTTATTCCGTTATCCAATATCACTAATTTTGCAAAAGGCAATTTGGGAATATAGCCCAATGATACGGTTAAAGACAAATAAAATAAAGCTTGATGAAGTTATATAGAACAAATGATACTGTAAATGATACTGCAAATGATACTGTAAATTCCAAAGAGCAGGAAGTCTTAGATATCATCAATCAATATCCGGGACTTAATTCGTCTAAGATAGCTAAATTGATAGGGAAAAGTACATCTACTACTAAGCGCTATTTAAATTCTTTAGTTAGATTAGGAATATTTGTCATCACTCATCACTACCTACACTAACCTACTGATTATAGGATAGTTGACGTAGTACAAAGAATATTATAACAGTGACGACCAATATTCGGTCGTCACTGTTTTTAAGGTACATTCCGTTATATTTTACTCTGCAACACACTGATTTACAGCCCTTACATACACTTTATGCGACCCTTGCCCCAATGTTGTTAAAATACCTTTCTCCACCAATAAATTGAGGTCATTCAACGCCTTGTTCTTCAAAAGTCCCGTAATTCCGCTGTAATCCTTGCGCGTAATGAAAGGATTTGCATCCAAAAACGCGCATAGTCTGCGGTAACGTTCCGCACCGCTGATATCCTCACTGTGCCGGAAGCCATACCCTGCCCTTACACGTTCCACAAATCCGGCACACTGTTTCCGGAAGCCGGGCGATACGCGGAAATGCACCTTGCCGAAAAATATCGTCTGCGCATGGATTTCCTTCTTGTCCATGACGGAACGTGCTGTCAGTCCCGCCGAGAAATGTCCCATATTGCCCAACTGTACATGATGCCCTTCGGAAAGGTAATAGGAGATGCGGCTTTCCAATGCAGCAAGCACTCCCTCGACGTCTCCGGGAGTAAAACTGGTTGCCTGTGAAATATCGCTGACCAGACGTTTGCCGGTGATAGTCCCCTTGTTCACGATGCGGGGATACATGGGTTGTAATTCGCCGTCTCCTTTCGGGTTGGGCTTCCTCTGAAAATCATACTCTGCTGCCATTGTCGTTCTTTTTTTTTTAGTTATGTAATAATTGAAAATCCTGTTGTATCGGTAGCTTACGCCATTCGGCCGCATAAATTCAGATATTCTCCGCGGTCCGTTCGGGAAAAGCAGGAAGATAAACAACGCTTTGCTTCGTTGTTTTTATTTGTCCGGACCATGCAAAATGCCGTTATGCTTATAGTAAAACCCCGTTTTGCAGTTGCAGGCCCGGCGGTTGCCGGCTGCGGGCTGTGGGGCCCGCATATGAAGGCTCTTCGGCCCGCAATTGCAAAACGGGGTTTTACACCTTGTAAAGATACAAAATTCATTAGGAAAAGTCAAGTTTTCAACGGTTTGTTTTCCAATTATTTCCATTTATTTCCGGAGATAAATGCTGGCAAAAATCTTAAAACAAAAGGACGGATTTGCTTGCTTCCGGCCCGTTTTATGCGTATCTTGCAGAGTCTAAGAGAAACGCTCTTATCTCCATCAAATTTTTCCAAACAACCAACACCGGATGAGAATAACCTTTATCAAGGAAAACCGTGACGCGGGCACGGAAAGTATCAGCACCTGCGATACAGCCGCATTTATTACCAGAATCAAGTCGGAAACCAAGCCCGGACATGTCAGTGCATTACGCACCATGCTCGAATATACAAGCCATGGCAGCGGCGGAACCTACGGACATATCGACAAGCTTCCCCGCATATGCCCCGCTACGGAGTACGGACGCAGCCGCGAGGGCGAACGGCGAATGAAACGCTACAACGGTATCGTACTGCTGGAAGTGAGCGGTCTGTCCGGCATGTCCGAAACGGAACTGGTGAAAGAACAGGCGGCACTCCTTCCCCAAACCTATGCAGCTTTCGCAGGAAGCAGCGGACGGAGTGTGAAGATATGGGCGCTGTTTGCCTTACCGAACGGCAAACTTCCGCAACGGGAAGAAGAAATCAGCCTGTTCCATGCACATGCTTACCGCATGGCGGTACAATGTTACCAACCCCTGCTTCCGTTTCCCGTAACGTTGAAAGAGCCCTCGCCTGCCGATACTTTCCGCATGACGCTGGACGAAACGCCTTACTTTGCTCCCGATGCCGTGCCTTTCTGTCTCGAACAACCCGTGACGATGCCCGGCGAGCGGACATTCAACCAACGAAAATTGGCGGAAAACAACCC